>JBEBUB010000156.1:0-4910 GCA_040393445.1 Flavobacterium beibuense | reverse complement strand
CTTATCGAGCAAGGAACAGATATTCGTTTTGTGCAAGAATTACTAGGTCACAACGATATCAAAACTACAATGGTTTACACCGGATTAACAGACCAAACCAAAAGAAATATCAAAAGTCCGCTAGATAATCTTTAATTCTCACTAATTTCAATATTTTAACTACGAATTATCTATATAACAATCAAGTAATTAAATCAAAAAAACAACCTCCTACCACACCATTTCCATCGTGTGATAATTCATAGTATTGGCACACAAAATATTTTCTTCAAACTTTTTAAAATCTCAAAGAGAACCCACCACAAAAACCGAAAAAACAATTTTCTCCCTTACTTTCAAAATAGGTAAAACTTACCTTAACCTCAAAAAATACGTTTATAATAAAATCTTAAAAGTTCAAAATTCACTAGAATAACCATTTCCCTCAATTTCTACACTTCATTAAACTCACTCTCACCTATACTAGAGATATACGAGAACTATACTAAGGATATAGAAAGGTTATACAAACCACGGTGGTAGGGTACGCTTAAGGTAGCATTGAAGTAGCATTGAAGTAGCATTGAAGTAGCATTGAAGTAGCATTGAAGTAGCATTAAGGCTGCATTGAAGCGGAAGTAAGTTAGGGCAAAGAACCCAAAAAAGTATAGCTAAGTGTTGGAATTTTAAAAAAAATAGTATTACCTTAGCTATCTGTTCTTCAACGGGTTAAATATACTAATTATGGCTAAAACAGACAACTTTTTTAACATAAGCGGCAAAATGGGAGAAATGATCTTCTATATTCGCAACGGTAAAACCTTCGTAAAGCCCTATTCTGGAGGGTTCACCAAAAAAGAAACCCAAAACCACCCTAAGGTGAAAGTAGCTCAAGAGCGGTTTGCTAAGTTGGCTCATTTCGTAAAAAGCTTCAAACAAGGGCTACTCCCTTATTTGTGGCGACAAAAAGATGGTAGTTTTCACAACCAATTAATGGCTATTTTTTCGCAAATCAGCAAGCTAAACCCGGAGCAATCCTTTGAAAAAATCCTTGAAGTAAAGGCCAATTACCAAAGCCTAAAAAACAAATCACTCAATAAGAATTCCAAAATAGACCCTATTACGTTGGCTTATAACCCGGAAAACAACACACTTAGCTTGGGCTATCTCCCTTATCAGTTGTCTGAAAAGCATAAAGGTCTGTTTCTGGAAATCGCTATGGGTTGGTATGGCGTAAACCAAGGGCAAGCCCAATTCTCTGAGCCGGTTATGCAATACATAAAACTAGAAGTTAAGAGCCCATCTCATGGGGTTCTCCTTGATTTTCCTGTAGGTGATAGTACTGATGCTTTTTTACCTTTCGTCAGTATGGCAATAGTATATCAGGATAACCCCGAAAGCCCATCCCCACACCCTACCCATACCCTCACTGCTTGTTTTGTATAACATCATTTGTCATTCCGACCGTAACAAAGTGAAGCGGAGGAATCTTTCTAAATGACAACAACCCCAAAACCTCTTTCTCCTTTAGTGAAATACCACTACTTCGTAGTTTCAACATGCTAACCACTAAAAACTCTGGACAAGGGACTAGGAACTATTTTCGCTCCTGAAAACAATCCACGACATCATTCCCTAGCCTAAAGCATACTGCATACTGCCTATTGCCTAACCACAAACAACTAAGGTACTCAGGAACTAAACCACTCAGGTACTAAGCAACTCCGGACTCTTGCCCATTCCAATCCTACCACCTATTTTTGTGCACTGAAAAACAATTCCTTACCCCAAGGGCTAACCAACCCATGAAAACCAAACCCAAGAAAAAACTCAAAAAAATAATGATATTACTAATAATTATCGCTAGTAGCTTGCTTGTAGCTATAACACTCTTTATGCAACAAGCCAAGTTTGGCAAAAGCCCAAGCGGAGCACGACTAGAGCGAATCAAACAATCACCCAACTACAAAGACGGTAAGTTCCAAAACTTGAGCCATACCCCTACGCTAGCCGAAGGATATAACATGATGGGAGTGCTTTATGATGCTTATATTAAAGACAAACCCCGCCAATACCCGAAAGAGGCAATCCCATCTGTAAAAACAGATTTAATGAATTTGCCTCTTGATAAAGATATATTAGTTTGGTTTGGGCATTCTTCTTATTTCATACAAATAGATGGCAAACGCATCTTAGTTGACCCTGTTTTTAGTGGAAACGCTTCACCTATTCCCGGAACGGTAAAAGCCTTCAACGGAACCGATATTTATACGGTGGCAGATTTGCCAGAGATAGATTACCTCTTTATTTCTCACGACCATTATGACCATCTTGACTACGAAACCATTATCGCTTTAAAAGACAAAACCAAAGAAGTAATTTGCGGTTTGGGTGTAGGCACTCATTTCGAGCATTGGGGCTATGATAGCCATACTATCATCGAAAGCGATTGGAACGAAAAGGTGGAATTAGCTAGTGGCTTTACCGTCTTTGTAGAGTCCGCTCGACACTTTTCGGGTAGAGGGTTTATCAGAAACAACACCTTATGGGCTTCTTTTGTGTTACAGACGCCTACGATGAAAATCTACTTAGGTGGCGATAGTGGCTACGACAGCCATTATGCTGAGATAGGTCGTAAACATGGTCCTTTCGACTTAGCTATACTCGACAACGGACAATATAACCAAGCTTGGAAATACATCCACAACCTACCCGAAGACGTATTAAAAGCTGCTCAAGAGCTAAAAGCCAAGCGGGTCTTCCCTATCCATTCATCTAAATTTGCTTTAGGCAGCCACGATTGGGACGAACCCTTAACTCAAATAACAGCGTTGAATAAGTCGTATAACATTCCGCTCCTAACCCCAATGATTGGAGAGCCCATCCGCCTAAAAGACAGCACACAGCAGTTCAAACAATGGTGGGTAGGAAAGAATTAAACTAGGGTTTTGCTTCACTTCAGACTAGGACCTCCAGACTCTTCACTATTGACTCCCGACAGCTATCGAGACGGCTAATTCCTAAACTCATAACTAAATCGTATTTTTGCCAAAAATTAGGCAGGCTTGAAAACACAGTTACTACTTCTCACCCCTCCGTTCACACAACTCAACACCCCCTATCCGGGTACGGTGTACCTCAAGGGCTTCTTGAGCCATAAAGGCATTGACAGTTATCAAGCTGACTTAGGGATAGAGGTAATCCTACAGTTGTTTTCAAGACAAGGACTAACCGATTTGTTTGCTCACATTGAAGCCTCAGGCGCTATTCTTGATGACAATTCCCAAAGAATCGTAGCCCTCAAAGAGCATTACATCTGCTCTATAGATGCGGTGATAGCTTTCCTGCAAGGGAAAAACCCAACGCTTGCCAATGCCATTATCAGCGAAGATTTTTTGCCCCAAGCCTCACGCTTTGAGCAGCTCGAAGAGCTGGATTGGGCTTTTGGCGCTATGGGCTTTCAGGATAAGGCCAAACACTTGGCAACGCTGTATCTGGAAGACATCTCAGACCTGATTATCCACTCTGTCGATGAGAATTTCGGCTTTAGCCGCTATGCTGAGCGATTGGGCAGGTCGGCCAACTCGTTTGATGAGTTGTATGGTGTCTTGCAACAAGAACCGAGCTATATCGATCATATTACCCTTACTCGTCTGGAAGAACTTATCCAAAAGACAAACCCTAAGGCGGTAGGTTTTTCGGTGCCTTTTCCGGGGAACCTCTATAGTGCTTTCCGCTGTGCAGCCTATATCAAACAGCATCACCCGCATATCAAAATCATTATGGGTGGTGGTTTTCCGAATACGGAATTGCGTTCTATGAGCGACTCAAGGGTGTTTTCGTATTTCGACCTTATTACCCTCGATGACGGAGAGGCGCCTATTGAGCAACTGCTGAAATACATCAATAATGAGATTCCGAAAGAGGAACTCAAACGAACGTTTTTACTGGAGAACGACCAAGTCGTTTACCACAACAATCCGCTACTTCACGACTACAAACAAGCCGACATCGGTTGCCCGGACTATACGGATATCGATTTGAGCCAGTATATTTCGGTAATTGAAGTGGTGAACCCTATGCACCGCTTGTGGAGTGATGGCAGATGGAACAAACTCACTATGGCACATGGTTGCTATTGGGGCAAGTGTACGTTTTGTGATATTTCGCTCGACTACATCAAGGTTTATGAGCCTATTGCTGCCAAACAGATTGTGGATAGGATGGAAAAGCTCATTGCCCAGACAGGAAGTACAGGCTTTCATTTTGTCGATGAAGCGGCCCCTCCTGCCCTGATGCGAGAAGTAGCACTGGAAATCATCAACCGAAAACTCACCGTTTCGTGGTGGACCAACATACGATTCGAAAAGAGCTTTACGTGGGATCTGTGTCAATTGCTCAAAGCTTCGGGCTGTATAGCTGTTTCGGGCGGACTCGAGGTGGCATCTGACCGACTTTTACAACTCATTGATAAAGGCGTTACGGTAGCTCAAGTGGCTCAAGTGACTCGAAACTTCACGCAATCGGGTATTATGGTGCATGCCTATTTGATGTACGGCTTCCCGACCCAAACTACTCAGGAAACCATTGATTCACTCGAGATGGTTCGCCAGATGTTTGAAGTAGGTGTCCTGCAATCGGGCTTTTGGCACCAGTTTGCTATGACGGCTCATAGTCCTGTTGGGCTTAATCCGGAGCAGTTTGATGTGATTAACCTGACTCGTGAGGTAGGAGCTTTTGCCAACAATGATTTGGTGCATCAAGAAAAGTCGGGGCTTGTGCACGACAAGTTCTCTTATGGGCTAAAGAAATCGCTCTTCAACTACATGCACGGGCTTTGTTTTGATTTTCCGCTACAAGAGTGGTTCGATTTTAAAGTGCCTCCTACGAAGATACCTCCTGACTATATCGCTTCTGTACTCGAAGACGAG
>JBEBUB010000155.1:0-4969 GCA_040393445.1 Flavobacterium beibuense | reverse complement strand
ATTCTCTATTCTCTATTCTCTATTCTCTATTCTCTATTCTCTATTCTCTATAAATTATAATTCTAATTTTTTGATAATGTAGTCTATATTGGCTTTGTAAGAAGCGGAAAAAGGTAAGGTTTCGTTGTAATCAAGACAACATATTTTTTTACTTAAATGTATCCGGGAAACGTATCTGATATTTACGATATAACTTTTATGGATTCTCAGAAAATAAAAAGGAAGTTTTTGCTCAAAATGTTTTAATGTTTTAAAGCCGGTAACGGTGTTGCCGTTTTCTAATTTAAAATCGGTAGTACTGTTGTCGGCTTTGAGATAGATGATGTCCTGCAAATCAATAAATTGATAATCACTATAAGATTTGATACAGATGGAATTATAGGTTGTTTTTGGGACTCTTTTTTCAAACCTGAAAAGGCATTTCCCTAAACGGTGCCAGTCAAGCGGAGTTAAAAGGTAATCGGCAAAACCCGATTGTATGGCTTGCAGGGAATATTGCGGAGTATCCGATAAAGCAACAAAATAGGGAACAATATCCATATATTGGTACAATTCGTTTACCGTATCAAAAGAAAAAGCCGTATTTTTGACAAAGGAATCGGCATAGACAAAAACCAGATGAGGTTGTAGCTTTATGAGCTTTTCGAAAGTGGTTATATCATTTTCGAAAATGCCCAGGCAGGAATAATGACGGAAATTCTCCATACATTGCTGAATGATTCCTGACTGATTACTGTTATCTCCGATAATAATAAAAGAGTAATTCATACGTTGTTAAAAGCGGAGGGCAACTTAAGTATCTTTAAAAATATTTTGTTGTGTCTGAAACACCAACTTTGTTAAAGTTTCTTGTATGAACATACTTATAGTAGATGACCATCTGATGACCATTGAGGGCTACATAGCTCTGCTCAAAAAAGAAATTCCTGTATTTTCCACTTTTAAAGCCCTGAATTGTGAGGGAGCTTATCATATTATAAACTCTGCTTCTGTTTTAGATATGGCAATTATAGATTATCAAATTCCTGAATTTGCAGAAAAAGGTCTTAACTCGGGTGTAGATGTAGCTTTACTATTAAAACAGTATCATCCGAAATGCAAAGTAATTATGATAACAGCTTATCAGGAGGCTGCAATTGTCTATGATATTCATAAAAAAGTACAGCCTGATGCTCTAATTATCAAAAACGATATTTCTTATACAGCCCTTAAAGAGTGTCTTGAATATAACGGAAGGTATCTGAGTATTACAGCCCAAAAAGCTGTTACCCTTATTAACAGTAATGAAGAATTAGTTAATGATATAAACCGTGAAATTCTTTTTTATCTGAAACAGGGGTTTAAAATTAATGAAATAGGAAATGTTTTATCTCTTAGTGAAAGTGCCATTCAAAAACGTATAGCGAAAATAAGAGAACTTCTCGGTGCTAAAGATATAAGCAACCTTATAAAAGAGGCTACAATCCAAAAAATTATATAAGTCTTTGCTATTTATATTTTAACAAAAGTTACGTTTGAGACGTAATCCTATCTAAAACATAATCTATAATATTGCCTAAAACATTCTTATATTCATCTCTCTGAAAATCAAGTGCACGTGATGAGTAGGTCTGATGAAGTGTGAGTATTTTTTTAGAGAGTTTCAAAAATTATTTTTTAATCATCAAAAACGTAAAAAGATGAAAAAGAACATTTTAAATTTAGAAGGTGTTACTGTTTTAACTAAACAGCAACAGAAAGTGGTTAATGGAGGAGCAGGGACTTGTGCTGTTAGATATGATAACGGTGTAGTTATGTATAACATTGACAAAGCTCTTGCGGTATCTCAAATGTCAAATGGAGGTACAAATTGGTGTTGCGATAGCTGTGCTTCTGCTTCTTGGTTTGGTGGAGCTGGATTATCTATGGGAAATTAGTCCCTTGAAGTGTCATTTTAAGGACTATGACAATAATGTTGTAGTCCTTTTTTTAATCAAATTTAATTATGAAGTTTTTAATCTGTTGTATTTTTTTGGTTACTTTTTGTTCTTGTAATAAAAATTATGAAAAAAATAATGTTAATAATCCTATAACCGAATCAGTTTTAATTTTAAAAAATTTCAAACCTGAATCTATATCTGATTTCAAAAAATATAGTATATACAGTCCTAATAAGCCAAACTTTATTGAAATAATTTCTTATGATAATGTATTGGGTACTTATCAAAATGAATTCTCTGGGATTTTAGACACAATAAAAATAAAGCACACAAAACCTGTGATGATTGTTAACGTAAATCGTTCTGCTCTGATACAAAACACATATTATCTAAAAGCGGGAGATACTATTTTTGTTGATTTTTCAAATTTAAACAACATAAAAGAGAAATATCTGAATAAGAATGTTTTTACAGGAGATATTACAAGAACAAATGTTAAAGACACTCTTTCTTTATTTATTGGACTTGGAAATTTGGTTGAATATTTGGCAGGAAAAGAAAAGCATCAAGAATTAATACTACAAGATAGTTTACATTATGTTTTATCTGAAAAGCGATTAGATTCTTTACATAAAACAAAACAAATCTATGAGTCTTTTTACAAAATAAGAAAACAACAGTTTGAATACAGTAAAAAAGCTAAAAATTTTAATTTTGATAATATAACGTATTTAAAAAATGATTCGCTTATAGGATTAAGTGAATATCAATATTTTGTGCGAGAGTTTACAAAGAAAAAATTTGATATAAAAACAATTAAAACTACTAACTCTGTTTATTTAGATTATAAAACAGCTTTTGATTCTGTTTATCAATCGGATATTTATGGAGAAAAAGCAAAGAATTATCTGTTATTTCATTATTTAGACCAAATGACACAAGATTTTTCCTACAACGATTTTAAGGAACGTTTTGATAAGTTTAAACAAACAGCAGAAGATACAACTTTGATTACCTTTTTGGAGAATAAATATTTATTGAATTTCACAGATTTAAAAAAAGAAACCCAAGAAATTTACTTTATAAACTCCCAAAAGCAAAAACAAACTTTATCTCAAATTTTAGAAGATAATAAAGGGAAAATAATCTATGTGGATTTTTGGGCAAGTTGGTGTGCTCCTTGCAGAGCTTTAATGCCTGCTTCAAGAGAATTGCACAAACAATACAAAGATAAAGATGTAGTGTTTTTGTATTTGTCTATTGATAATGATTTTGAAAAATGGCAAAAAGCAAACAGAGATGAAGGTTTATCACAAAATCGCTTTAGTCTTTTAGCTGTTAATTATCCGAATGCAGATTTTTATAAGGAATTGAACTTACTTTCTATTCCGAGATACTTATTATATGATAAACAAGGTGATCTTGTTCACAATAATGCTCCAAGTCCCGATAGTGATATTATCAAACAAGAACTTGATAAGTTGTTACAATAACCTAAAAGCATTTTAACAAAAGTTACGTTTCAGGCGTAATCCTATCTAAAACATAATCTATAATATTGCCCAAAACATTCTTATATTCATCTTTCTGAAAATCAAGTGCACGTGATGAGTAGGTCTGATGAAGTGTGAGT
The DNA here is from genome assembly GCA_040393445.1 of Flavobacterium beibuense. Taxonomy (GTDB): domain Bacteria; phylum Bacteroidota; class Bacteroidia; order Flavobacteriales; family Flavobacteriaceae; genus Flavobacterium; species Flavobacterium beibuense_B. Next base: position 1,417 of record JBEBUB010000155.1, on the reverse strand, counting down.
ATTTTTTTAGAGAGTTTCAAAAATTATTTTTTAATCATCAAAAACGTAAAAAGATAAAAAAGAACATTTTAAATTTAAAAGGTGTTGCTGTTTTAACTAAAGAGCAACAGAAAATGGTTAGTGGAGGTATTAATGATACTTGTATTATTAGAATATCTTATCCCAATGGAAATACAAAACTTGGGAAAATAGATGTTTATGGGGCTTCATCAACTCAAGAAATTTCTGCAGCTGGAAATAATGAGTGTGTTAGCCAACTAGCAGGTGCTCCAAGTGGTAGTAGATGTTTCTATGATTGTGGTTATGATGGTTTTGGGCAATAAGAGAAAACCACAACCTTGGATATATGGTAGGCTTCAAAGCCTACCATATATTTTTTTAATTTTATATTCTTTTTTTATGCTCTCTTCTTGCTCCGAGAAAAAAGAAGAAGCAGAAAAAGAATCCCCAACCCATTCGGTTTTGATTCTGAAGAATTTTAATCCGATAAATCAAATGGGGTTTTCAGATGATTTTGTACAGGATAATGATACAAAAAACAGAAATGGAGTATCTGTAAGACTTGTATCAATGTCAAGTGACAAATCCCCTGTCATTATAATAAATCCCAAAAAAATACTTCCTGTAGATGAAATAAATTTATTTAATAATATTTCGGATACTGTTCGGATTTTTCATTCTAATGATGTAATGATGGCGGAAGTAAATTTTTCGCTTTTAACTAGCAATACTTATTATTTTAGAGTAGGAGATACGATTGTTGTAGATGCAAAAGATATTATTGATATAAAAGAGGCTTATGTAAATAGAAATGTAAAGAAAGGCGACTTGATTCCGAGTTATACAAAAGATGCTCTTGCTGATACTTTTGCACAGATTACCTATCGTCATCAGACAGAAAAGATACAACAAGTCAAAACAAAAGACAGTCTTTACTATGTATATCAGCAAAGAAAAACAGATTCGTTATTTCAATTAGGAGAGGTTTACGAACCTTTTTATGAAATAATGAAAACACAATCTACATTTAGATATCCTAAAGAGATAAGGGCTTTTAGAGATGGATTCATTTTTGATGAAAGTACGGAGTCTGTTTATAAAGAGCTTATCAAGCAGGATAAATTTATAGGTTTGGATAATTATAAAATTTTTGTATCTAATTATGCTTACAAAAAGTACGGTATAAAAATAAAAAGTTTAGGAAATGGGGCAGGTTGGGATAATAAGGCTCTTTTTGACTCGGTTTACGTTTCGGATATTTTCGGAAAGAATACAAAAGATTATCTACTTTATACAAGTATGAATATGATATATTTGGATTACCCCGAAAGGATATATTTAGACTATTTAGAAAAATTCAAAAAAGTAGTCTCCGATACGACTCTGATAACAACTTTACAGAAAAAGAAGTTGATAG
>JBEBUB010000154.1:0-5013 GCA_040393445.1 Flavobacterium beibuense | reverse complement strand
CCGTTTTCGTCGATTTCTAAATCGGAATCGTCAGATAGGTTTTCAGAACCTATAACTTCCATCTCTTCTGCAGCAACTTCTTCAGGAGCTTCAAACGGAAGTGGTTCAAGCAAGTTTATCTGTTTTATTTTGTCTGTTGTGAGTTGATTTCCTAAAGCTTTGATACCTTTTACAGCAATAAATTCCTCAAGATTCACCGTTAAGTTCTCTTTTTGTATCCCTTTGTTTTTAGCAAAAATCACTTCAGCCATAGGTCTGTAATCTGTAGAGACGATTTCCAGTTGTGATTTAGGATGTTCTGTAATGAAAATTTCTTCTTTGTTTTCGTTTTCAATCAAGAATCTCTTCACATAATAGCGGTCTTTTTCTCCATCATAATAAATAGCAGAAACTGGTTTTTTAGGTAACCATTTCTCTAAAACAATCATGTCTTCCTCAAAATGCGTAGAAAGCTCAGGAATAATAGTCTTTATTTTTCCGCTTTGGGTGATGACAAGTAAACGATCATTAGGGCGGAATTCTCCTAAGAGTCCTCCTCTTCCGTCAACATTCAACCTTTGAACCGAATCGTCAAACCAGATTTTTCGTGGTCGTAATGTAGAAATTCCTTTCTCTTTGAGTTCAATTTTTTTGATAGGATGTTTAGTAACCGTGTTTCCTTTGGATGCTCTTCCTTTGATACCGATTTCAGCAAAATCCAAGTCAAGTTTGAGTTTTTTAATGCTACCGACTTGTCGTAAAAAAACAGATACTACCTCTGCTTCTCCGTTCGGATTATGAGAAAAATATAATACTTGTGAGCCTGCTTTACCTTGGGTCAAATCATATTCTTTGTCACGAGTAACTCCCGAAACATTGAAGCGTTTTACAAACGAAGGTCCTGATTTTCCATCACGGTAAATCATGTTGTAGATAGTTCGTTTGTCGTTTTTGTCGAAAACTGAAACGTGAATAATATCTTTTCCGATGAATTTTTTCTCATCCACTTTGGTGACAATCATTTGTCCGTTTCTCAAGAATACAATGATGTCATCAATATCTGAACAGTCGGCTACGTATTCGTCTTTTTTAAGACCCGTTCCAATAAAACCTTCTTCACGATTTACGTAAAGTTTGGTGTTTCTTAAAACTACTTTCGTGGCTTCGATAGTGTCGAAATTTCTTATTTCGGTAAGGCGTTCTCTGCCTTTTCCGTATTTTTCTTTAAGACGAGTGAAATAATCAATAGCAAAATCAATCAGGTTGTCTAAATGATGTTTTACCTGAGTGATTTCTTCTTCTATTTTAGCGATATTTTCATCTGCTTTATAGGAATCAAAACGAGTGATTCTAATCATCGGGATTTGAGTCAAACGTTGTAAATCATCATCGTTGATTTCACGATTCAAATCTTTTTTAAACGGTTCGAAACGTTTGTATAAGTATTCGTATAAAGATTCTCTGTCAGAATATAATTTGAAATCGATATACATCTCTTCTCTGATGAAAATCTTTTCAAGAGAAGAGGAATGCCATTTTTCTTCGAGTTCGTCAAGCTGAATTTCGAGTTCTTTTTTGAGTAAATCCACCGTTCTGTGAGTGGAAATTCTCAGCATATCAGAAACTCCGATAAACAGTGGTTTATTGTCTTGAATCACACAACCTAGTGGAGCAATTGAAGTTTCACAAGCGGTAAAAGCATAAAGAGCATCAATGGTTTTGTCCGGAGAAACTCCACTGGCCAAATGCACTAAGATTTCAACTTCAGCAGCTGTATTATCTTCAATTTTCTTGATTTTTATTTTCCCTTTTTCGTTAGCTTTCAGGATACTGTCGATAAGTGTCGAAGTATTAGTCGAAAAAGGAATTTGAGTGATAACCAAGGTGTTTTTATCCAATTGCGAAATTTTGGCTCTCACTCTTACACGGCCACCACGCATTCCGTCATTATAGTTGGAAACATCAGCAATTCCTGCTGTTGGGAAGTCCGGATAAAGCGTAAAAGGTTTTCCTTTCAGAACTTTAATCGAAGCATCGATGAGTTCGTGAAAGTTGTGAGGAAGAATTTTTGTAGAAAGTCCTACAGCGATTCCTTCACCTCCTTGAGCTAGTAATAACGGAAACTTAACCGGAAGATTGATGGGTTCGTTTCTACGTCCGTCATAAGAGAGTTGCCATTGCGTGATTTTTGGAGAATATAATACCTCCAAAGCAAATTTGCTCAATCGAGCTTCAATATATCTCGAGGCAGCAGCTCCGTCTCCAGTCAAGATGTTTCCCCAGTTTCCTTGGGTGTCGATAAGTAGGTCTTTTTGACCAATTTGCACCATTGCATCTCCGATACTTGCATCCCCGTGAGGGTGATATTGCATGGTGTGACCAACAACGTTGGCAACTTTGTTGTAGCGACCATCGTCAAGCTCTTTCATAGAGTGCATTATCCTTCTTTGAACCGGTTTAAAACCATCTTCAATAGCAGGGACAGCCCTTTCGAGAATAACATAAGAAGCATAATCCAAAAACCAATCCTGATACATACCACTTACTTTGGTAATCGTATCTTGATTGTCGTCTGTAGAATGTATGTTTTGGGTCAGGTCGTCTAACTCGTCACTCATTTGAGAAAAAAGGAATTTTCTACAAAAATAGGTTTTTTGTTGAAAAAGTGCAATGCTAAGACAAAAAGACTTTTTAAGGATAAAAATCTTAAGTCTTGATTCTTAATTCTCAATTCTTACTGTATCTTTGCACTCTTTGAAATTTTTATTAAAATGAAACATGCGAGTATAATCGAACTTTTGTCGGGAACAAAAGTATTACAGGAAGTAGTGGTTAAAGGTTGGGTAAGAACTTTTAGAAGCAATCGTTTTATTGCTCTAAATGATGGTTCTACAATCGAAACTCTGCAATGTGTGATTGATTTTGAAAAATTTGACGAACAAATCCTGAAAAGAGTTACTACAGGAGCGGCAATTTCAGTAAAAGGAACATTGGTAGAAAGTCAAGGAGCCGGACAAAAATATGAAGTTCAGGTTGCGGAATTAGAGGTTTTAGGAGACTGTGATGTAGATAAATATCCTATTCAGCTGAAGAACCGTCCGAGTTTGGAACTGTTGAGAGAAAATGCTCACTTGAGAATCAGAACCAATACGTTTAGTGCTGTTATGAGAGTTCGTTCTGCTCTTTCGTTTGCTGTTCATCAATATTTTCAAGAAAACGGATTTTTCTATGTGAATACTCCGATTATCACAGGGTCTGATGCAGAAGGAGCAGGAGAGATGTTTCAGGTAACTTCGCTAGATTTGAACAATATTCCTAGAACAGAAGAAGGAAAAATTGATTATACAGAAGATTTCTTCGGAAAAGAAACTAATCTTACGGTTTCTGGTCAGCTGGAAGCAGAGACCTATGCAATGGCATTAGGAAAGGTTTATACTTTCGGGCCAACTTTTAGAGCGGAAAATTCGAATACGTCAAGACACTTGGCTGAATTCTGGATGATTGAGCCTGAAGTAGCTTTCAATGATTTGGATGCTAATATGGATTTGGCAGAAGATTTTATCAAATATGTGATTAAATATGTGCTTGATAAATGCCAAACTGATTTGAAATTCTTAGAGCAACGTTTGCTTGACGAAGAGAAAAACAAACCTCAAAACGAAAGAAGTGAAATGTCTCTTCTTGAGAAATTGAATTTTGTGTTGAGCAACAATTTCAAACGAGTTTCTTATACGGAAGCTATTGATATTCTAAGAAATTCTAAGCCAAATAAAAACAAAAAATTCCAATATTCTATTGACGAATGGGGAGCAGACTTACAAAGTGAGCATGAGCGTTATTTAGTTGAAAAACACTTTAAAACTCCTGTGATTTTGTTTGATTATCCTGCTAAGATTAAGGCTTTCTATATGCGTTTGAACGAAGACGGAAAAACTGTTCGTGCTATGGATATTCTTTTCCCAGGAATCGGAGAAATTGTTGGAGGTTCTCAAAGAGAAGAACGTCATGATGTGTTGGTTGAAAAAATGAAAGCGCTAAACATTCCTGAAGAGGATATGTGGTGGTATTTAGACACTAGACGTTTTGGAACGGCTGTTCATAGTGGTTTCGGACTTGGTTTTGAAAGACTTGTGCTTTTCGTAACCGGAATGACAAATATCAGAGACGTGATTCCTTTCCCGAGAACTCCGAAAAGTGCTGAATTCTAAGATATGATAATTTATAACGTAACTATCAATATAGACGAAAGTGTACATGACCAATGGCTTTCGTGGATGCAGAACACACATATTAATGATGTTTTGGCAACCGGTAAATTCATCAAAGCTAAACTTGTAAAGGTTTTGGTAGATGAAGAAATGGGAGGAGTGACATATTCTGTACAGTATTTAACAGATAGTAAGAAAACTTTAGAGCGCTATTATAATGAAGATGCTCCACGACTCAGAGAAGAAGGGTTGCGACTTTTTGGTGATAAGATGCTTGCTTTTAGAACAGAACTTGAGGTGATTTCGGAGACCTTTCCGGCCACTAACTAAAATATAAAAAGCTCCGGGGAAACAACATTTTTTCCGGAGCTTTTCTATACAAACAAACCAACTCTTTTTATTTTTGCACGTTTTTTTTGAAACGCTGTAAGTCTTTTCGAAACTACTTGTTCTTGTAGTAATTATTGTATGATTTTTTGCTCTTAGAGCGAAATTCGACAAGCAGAACTTTCTTCTAACCTTCATACCACTCTCAGGTAATATTCATAAGCGCCGAAAGGTAGAGTGTCGTTTTTCAATACTTATTGTTCAGCAAATGTAAAGGTTTGTTGGTTGCTAAAAACCACCCGTTTGGGTGATTTTTATTGAAGCCTATTCCTTGTTTCTTAATTTAATTAAATATAGATTGTTGTTTTATTTGATTTAGTATATTTGTTTCAGTCTTTATTTTAAATAGTTTAAAGTATAAATTATTTTATTATTTATTATGAAAACAGATAAACTAAATTTAATTCAATTTCCGTTTTCGAAGATATCTATCGGGTTT
>JBEBUB010000153.1:0-5149 GCA_040393445.1 Flavobacterium beibuense | reverse complement strand
GCTATTATTCCGAATTCTATGGATTATAAAACCGTTCACAGTATCGAAGAAAGACGTAAAAGACTTACAGAAAACAACCTTATTTTATCTTCAAATATTACGTATTTAAGAAGTACTAAAAACGGATTGTTTGATAATAGTTTTTATAATTTCAGGGTAAAAGTAGAATCAGCAGGAGCTTTACTTTCTTTGTTATCGAGTATGGGAGGTCGAGAAAAAAACGAAGACGGACGTTATGATGTGCTAGAGGTCGATTACTCACAATACATCAAAACGGAAGCGGAATACATAAAACATTGGGATTTGGGTAACAGCCAGGTTTTTGCTACTCGAGTGTTTGGAGGAATTGCAATTCCGTATGGAAATTCTGATAATATTCCGTTTTCACGAAGTTATTTTGCCGGAGGTTCTAACGACAACAGAGGTTGGCAGGCGTATTCGCTTGGCCCTGGTCGAAGTGGAGGGATCAACGACTTTAATGAAGCCAATATGAAAATTGCAGCTAGTGCCGAATATCGCTTCAAGCTTTTAGGAAAACTTGGAGGTGCCTTTTTTGTGGATGCAGGAAATATCTGGAACGTTTTTGATAACGTAGAAGACGAAGATTATATCTTTAAAGACTTGAATTCGTTGAAAAACATCGCTGTTGGTTCCGGAATAGGATTCCGATATAACTTAGGTTTTGTGATTGTTCGTTTAGACTTAGGCTTTAAAACCTATAATCCGGCTAGAGAAGAAGACAACCGTTGGTTTAAAGGATATACGTTTAAAGAATCTGTTCTGAATATTGGAATTAATTATCCGTTCTAATTGTAGTTTTCAGTTTACAGTCTCAGTTTTCAGTGGTTAGTGATCAGTCGTAATTTTGAATTCATAATTCGTAATTAGAATTACTTAACAAACATCTCCACAATATAGTACCAAAACCCTAATGTAAGGAACGAAATCGGGATTCCGAAGCCAACCATCATATTGCTCAATTGAGGTTTTAATCCGTAGGAATTTGCTAGGATAGCACCTGTAACCATTGGAGGCATAGCAGCTTCGATAATACAGATTTTGGTAGCCATATCTGTTTTTCCGAACAGTCCGAAAAATAATCCCATAATGATAGCCGGGATAATCAGCAATTGAAAAGCTAAACCTAAAGCCAAGTATTTGTAGTGTTTGCTTTTTTTGTGGAATTTAAGCTGAAAACCAACCGAAACTAAGGCAATAGGCGAAATGGTTGCAGCCAAAGTTTTAAACGATTCTGATAATTCCATCGGGAAATCGATTTTTAAGGCAGCCAAAATAACCCCTAAAACAAAAGCGATAAAAGGAGGGAAGAGTACGATTTTCTTTACTACAGATTCTGATTGTTGTTTGTTGGAATACATTCCGGCTACTAGAATTCCTAAGGTGGAAAGCACGATGAATGTTCCCGGAAGGTCAACAATAATCAGTGTTTTGAGTCCTTCTTTCCCGAAAAGGGCTTCAATTACGGGAATCCCGACAAAGGAAGTATTTCCTAAACCTCCGGTGATAATAAGGCATCCGATGAGTTTTTTACTCCAACCGAGTTGCTTTCCTAATAAAGTAAAAAACAAAAAGGAAGCTCCGAAACTTATCCAAGCCACAGAAGCGGGAAAAAGTAACTCAAATCCTAAAGTGATTTTTGGGAGGTAATGCAAAGCCATAGCAGGTAGGGCTACCCACAACACATATTGATTCAATACGGTATGCGTGTTTTTCGGAAAAGCTTTGACTCTTTGCAAAGCCACTCCGACAATCAAACACAGAAAAAGAAGTATGATGTTTTGCATTTTTTGTATTCAGTTTTCAGTCGCAGTTTTCAGATGAAGTTATTCAGTGACCATAATACTGACCACTGTTCACTGAATACTGCATGCTACAATACAGGTTCCCCATACAAATCAAATTCAGCCGCATCTGTAATTTTGATGTTTACGAATTCTCCTGTTTTGAGGTAATGTTTAGAAGCGTCAATCAACACTTCGTTGTCAACGTCTGGGCTATCGAATTCGGTTCTTCCGACAAAGTAAGGCCCTTCTTTACGGTCGATAACACATTTGAATGTCTTTCCGATTTTTTCTTGATTCAACTCCCACGAAATCTGAGATTGAACTTCCATGATTTCGTTGGCTCTTTGCTGTTTTACCTCTTGAGGGACATCATCAACCAAGTTGTAGGCATGAGTATTTTCTTCGTGAGAATACGTAAAACAACCCAATCTTTCGAATCGCATTTCTTCGACCCAATTTTTCAGAATCTGGAAGTCTTCTTCGGTTTCTCCCGGATATCCAACAATCAAAGTGGTTCTGATTCCCATTTCAGGAACCATAGCTCGGAATTCTTTGATAAGATTCGTTGTTTTTTCGTAGGTAGTTCCTCTTCGCATTGATTTGAGGATGTTATCTGAAATGTGCTGAAGCGGAATATCGAGATAATTACAGATTTTTGGTTCTCTTTTCATGAGTTCCAAAACATCCATCGGGAAACCTGTCGGGAAGGCATAGTGTAAACGAATCCACTCGATTCCTTCTACTTTCACGAGGTTTTCCAAAAGCTCTACAAGGTTACGCTTTTTGTAAATATCTAAACCGTAATAAGTAAGGTCTTGAGCGATAAGAATCAGTTCTTTTACTCCGTTTTTGGCTAAACCTTGAGCTTCTTTAACCAGTTTTTCGATAGGTTGCGAAACGTGTTTTCCTCTCATTAGCGGAATGGCACAAAAGCTACATGGCCTATCACAGCCTTCGGAAATTTTCAGGTAAGCATAGTTTTTGGGAGTGGTCGTAAGGCGTTCGCCCAACAACTCATGTTTGTAGTCTGCCCCTAGAGCTTTTAGCAAAAGCGGAAGTTCTGTAGTTCCGAAATATTGGTCAACATCGGGAATTTCTTTTATCAAATCTGGTTTGTAACGTTCTGATAAACATCCGGTTACGAATACTTTGTCAACCAATCCTTGTTCTTTTTTGTCAACATAGCTCAGAATCGTGTTTACAGATTCTTCTTTTGCATTATCAATAAATCCACAGGTGTTAATTACGATAATGTTACCCTCTTTGTGAGCGGGAGCTTCGTGAGTTACTTCTTTTCCGTTTGCACGAAGTTGCCCCATAAGCACTTCACTATCATAAACATTTTTAGAACAACCTAAGGTAATTACGTTGATGCTGTTTTTCTTTAAGGATTTGGTTCTCATACCTAACTGTCAAAAATAAGGCTGCAAAGGTACTTCTTTTTCGCTTGAATATCAAAAATATAAATGTAGCTTTGCTTTAGTTTAACAGCTTATCTCTCAACGGATTTCCATAATTTTTCGTCAGGTAGGGGAGCCGTGATTTCGATTTTTTCTTTGGATACCGGATGGATGAAACTTAGTTTTCGGGCATGTAAGTGAATGCCTCCGTCAGGGTTGCTTCGGTCAAAACCGTATTTTAAATCCCCTTTTATAGGACTCCCGATAGCAGAAAGTTGGGAGCGAATCTGATGATGTCTTCCTGTATGTAGCTCGATTTCCAATAAATGGTAATTGTCTAACGATTTGATTATTTTGTAATCTAAAATAGATTTTTTGCTGTCTGGAACTTCTTTGCTATGTGCTTTTGAAGTGTTGTTTTTCGGATTTCGTTTTAGGAAATGGGTGAGCGTTGCCTGAGTTTTTTCTGGTTTGTTTTTCACCAAAGCCCAATAGATTTTTTGTGTTTCTCTGATCTTGAAAAGTTCGTTTAATCTTGTGAGAGCTTTTGACGTTTTGGCAAAAAGTACGATTCCTGAAGTAGGTCTGTCAAGTCGGTGTACAACTCCTAAAAAAACTTCTCCGGGTTTGTTATATTTTTCTTTCAGGAATTCTTTGACTACCTCAGATAGCGGTTTATCTCCGGTTTTGTCACCCTGAACGATATCGCCCACACGTTTGTTCACCACTATGATGTGATTATCTTCATACAAAACTTGTAGGTTGTCTTTGGTGGAATGCATTTTTGGAATTACGAATTATGAATTACGAATTAAGAGTTTTGTCTGAAATTGACTTCGATAGCTCCTTGCCCGTAGCGTTGAAAACTGGCTTCTTGAAACCAAATATTGTCATATCGCTTGAGCATAAATTCGATTTCGGCTTTGAGTTTTCCGTCGCCTACTCCGTGAATCAAGACAATTTTCGGGATGCGTTTGGCTATGGCAAATTCGATATGTTTTTTGGCTGTATCTAATTGAATTTCGAATATGTCATAAGGTTGCATACCTTTGGTAGAACGAACCAATTTTTCGATATGCAAATCAAAAGCAATTTCTGCTACATCTGATTTTTTCTGTTTTACGAAACTTCTTTTTTCAGGTTCTTGCTTTTCTTTGATAACTTGAGATATGTTTTGAATACCTGATTTTCGGAGTTCGTTACCCATTTTGACCAACTCATTTTTTTGGTATTCTAACTCAAAACCATCCGGAGTTTCTATGCGAACAGAATTCCCCTTTACCTCTAGGACAATTCCGTTTATATCTTCGTCTAAAACCGTTACTTTATCACCTTTGGCTATCATCATCTTCCTCGTTTTTGTCAAAATTGCCCGGAGTTTTTTTACTTAAAAAAAGTAGGCCAAGCATCAGAATCATAAAGCAAAAAGCTGAAATCCAAACGTTGGGTTCGGGTTTTGATTGCTCATAAAATCCGTAAATTCCTGCTATTACCGCTATAATCAATCCTGCTTTTTTCATGCTATTTATGTTTCAAAGGTCAAAAGTAGGAAAGTTTACCAAAAAATATCGCCCTAAAAGGGTTTAATTCGTATTTTTGCTTCAAGTTGTCATGAAATTTTGCAAGTATGGAAGATTATATGCTGCCTTGTATGAACAAGAAATTGTTTGGGATAGATTGTATGGGTTGCGGTATTCAGCGATCGATTGCGCTATTGCTTAGAGGAGAGTTTGTCGAGGCTTTTTATATGTATCCTGCTATTTATCCGCTTATTTTCTTTTTTCTTTTTATTGGGTTGAATTTTATTGACAAATCACGTTCTTACCACAAAATCATTATTGCTCTCGGGATTGTTACGGCAGTGGTAATGGTGGTTTCTTACGTTTATAAAATGATGAATTATTAACTAAACAAACTATTTATTTAACTATGGAAAAACAAAAA
>JBEBUB010000152.1:0-5171 GCA_040393445.1 Flavobacterium beibuense | reverse complement strand
GCGGAGCAAAAACCATATTCGAAAGCGATTCTGCAATGGCATTTCTACTTCCTGCTACAGGGTCGATGAGAGCCGTAAGAGGCGAATGTCCGATAGTGGTTGCAATTCCTTCTTTTCCTTTGTAATCAAGAGCCATCACTCCAACGTTGTTTAGTGGCAATTGAAGCGCTCCCACACATTGTTGTTTAGCCACTCTTCCCCCTACACAACGGTCAACTTTGTTGGTTAACCAGTCTTTACAAGCAACAGCTTCGAGTTGTAACACCTGATTCAAATAAGTTGGAATTTCGGTTGTAGCGTATTCTAAATCTTGATATTGAGTCGGAACCGAAACGTCTTCCATAATGGTTTTCGGGCTGCTTCCGAACATATCCGAAAGGTCGAAATCCATTGGCTTGGTCCCTTTTTTCTTGGATTCAAAACAAAAACGATTGTCCGAAGTTACTTCACCTACTTCATACATCGGTGAACGCTCTCTATCAGCAATGGTTTTTAGTTTTTGGATATTTTCTTGACCGATAACAAGCCCCATTCTTTCTTGAGATTCGTTACCGATGATTTCTTTATCTGAAAGGGTTGGGTCACCCACAGGTAATTTGTCTAAATCGATTTTTCCTCCGGTTTCTTCGATAAGCTCCGAAAGACAGTTCAAATGTCCTCCGGCTCCGTGGTCGTGTATAGAAACAATTGGATTTTCGTCTGATTCTACCATAGCTCTAATGGCATTGGCAGCTCTTTTTTGCATTTCCGGATTTGAACGTTGAATCGCATTCAGCTCAATTCCTGAACCGAAAGCACCTGTGTCAGCACTCGACACTGCTGCTCCACCCATACCGATACGGTAGTTTTCGCCTCCAAGAATTACGATTTTATCGCCTTCTTTCGGTTTTTTCTTAATGGCTTGGTCTTTTTTCCCGTATCCGACACCTCCGGCAAGCATAATAACTTTGTCGTAACCTAACTTTCGATTATCTGTAACTCCGATAGAGTTCAAAACTCTGTCGGAGTTGTTATCTTCTTGATGTTCAAACGTCAGAACCGAACCTGCAATTAGCGGTTGACCGAATTTATTTCCGAAATCCGAAGCTCCGTTAGAGGCCTTAATCAAAATATCCATCGGCGTTTGATACAGCCATTCTCTTTCGTTCATCGCTTTTTCCCACGGGCGATTTTCTTCTAATCGAGAATACGAAGTCATATAAACCGCTGTTCCGGCTAGTGGAAGTGAGCCTTGACCTCCGGCCAGACGGTCTCTGATTTCACCTCCCGAACCCGTTGCTGCTCCGTTGAACGGCTCAACTGTAGTCGGAAAGTTATGTGTTTCTGCTTTAAGCGAAATTACCGATTCGAATTCTTTAGTTTCATAAAAATCCGGTTTGTCTGCTGATTTCGGAGCAAATTGTTCCACAACAGGACCTTGAATAAAGGCTACATTATCTTTATAAGCCGAAACAATTCCATTCGGATTAGCTTCTGATGTTTTCTTGATAAGTTTAAAGAGTGAAGTTGGTTTTTCTTCTCCGTCAATCACAAAAGTTCCGTTGAAGATTTTATGACGACAGTGTTCTGAGTTGATTTGAGAAAATCCGAACACTTCAGAATCTGTAAGTTTTCTGCCTAATTTTTTAGAAAGATTTTCTAAATACTCAACTTCTTCAGTATTCAAAGCTAATCCTTCTTTTTGATTGAACTCCGCTATGTTTTCGATTTCTAAAACAGGTTCAGGAGTGATGTTTATAGTGAAGATATGCTGGTGTAATCCGTTATATTTCTGGAAAAGCATCGGGTCAAAATCTGTAGCATCAGCATCTGATTTATAAAACTCTTCGATACGGAAAATATCCTCAATACTCATGTTTTGAGTGATTTCGACAGCATTCGTACTCCAAGGCGTAATCATCGCAGCACGAGGACCTACAAAGAATCCGTCAAGTTCTTTTTGCTCGATTTTTTTGGCGTTGCCAAAAAGCCAGTTAAGTTTTAAAATTGTTTCGGGAGATAATTCAGATATAGCCTGAACAGCATAAACCGTTTGGTTCTGGTTTTCAAAAAAGTGAATCATTGTGTTGTTGTGTTGAAAGTGCAAATTTACGTTTTTTAGTCCGAATGTCAAAGTCGTACTTTTTACAAAAAATTAAAAAATTCTCTTTTGAGTTTTGCTATCTTTGGGAATTATTTTTTACTGCAAAATTGAATCTACACGAAACTTATATAAACCGCTGTTTACAGCTTGCTCAAAACGGTTTAGGAACCACTTATCCGAATCCGCTTGTGGGCAGTGTTATCGTTTGTGACGGAAAAATTATTGGAGAAGGTTGGCACAAAAAAGCAGGAGAAGCTCATGCTGAAGTGAATGCTATAGCATCGGTAAAAGATGTTGATTTACTCAAGAAAAGCACTTTATACGTTAATTTAGAACCTTGTTCTCATTTTGGGAAAACGCCTCCGTGTGCTGATTTGATTATCAAAATGCAAATTCCGAAAGTGGTTATCGGGACTATGGATCCATTCGCCAAAGTCTGTGGCAACGGAATTGCCAAACTCAAAGAGGCAGGAATTCAAGTGGAAGTGGGCTTTTTGGAAAAAGAATGCAACGACCTCAACAAACGATTTTTTACGTTTCATCAACAAAAACGACCTTATATAATCCTGAAATGGGCACAAACTCAAGACGTATTTATAGCTCCGCTACACAAAGATGAGAATCGTCCGGTTTGGATTAGTAATCCGCTTTCAAGACAGCTAGTACATCTATGGAGAACCGAAGAACAAGCTATTTTGGTAGGCACCAACACGGTTTTAGACGACAACCCTAAGCTCAATGTGAGAGATACTTTCGGGAAAAGTCCTATCCGAATTGTGATAGACAGAGAACTTAAAATCCCTACTGATTTTTCGGTTTATGATAAAAGTGTAAAAACGATTTTTATCACTTCGAAAGAACAAGAATCTCAAGATGAGAATCTCGTATTTGATAAAATTGATTTTCAATCGAATGTTATTCAACAAGTGTTGGATGTTTTATATAAACACCAAATTCAATCAGTAATTATTGAGGGAGGAAGTCAACTGTTACAGTCTTTTATTCAAAAAAATCTTTGGGATGAAGCTCGGGTTTTTACTTCAGAAATAGGTTTAAAAGAAGGAATTAAAGCTCCTGATTTTCATTATACTTATCAAAACAAACAAGATATTCAAAACGACGAACTTACATTTTTTTATAATTCTTTATGAGCCAGAAAAATAACAATCAGGAAATCCCAAGTTCAATTATAAAAACCGCTCAGTTTTTAGAGAAGCTTTCTCCGAAACTGGCTACTGATTTTGCCATTAAACTATTCACGACTCCAATTAAGCATAAACCTCCAAAAAGGGAAGAACCGATGGAGCAAAATGCAAAGCAAACCTTTGTTCATATTCCAAAAATTGATAAAAAAATCCGTGTGTTTGAATACGGAAACGGTCCACGAAAAGCTCTTTTAGTACACGGCTGGTCGGGTAGGGGAACTCAACTTGTTAGCATAGCAGAAGCTTTACGAAAAGAAGGATTTACGATTATCAGTTTTGATGCTCCGGCTCACGGAAAATCTGATGGAAAGATGAGCTATATGACGATGTTTATTGAGAGTATTTTGGAATTAGAGAAGGTTTACGGAGGTTTCGAAGTGGCTGTAGGACACTCTCTAGGTGGAATGTCTGTGATGAATTCGCTAAAAAGAGGTCTTACACTTCAAAAAGCAGTTATTGTTGGCAGTGGAGATATTGTTCATGATATATTTGAGGAATTTATCTCTAGATTGGGGCTTAAGCCAACCATTATAGACCGTATGAAGAAGAAATTCGAAAAGCGTTTTAGCGACAAACTCACTAATTATGATGTGTTTGAAGCAGCTAAAAATATAGATATTCCGGTTTTTGTGATTCACGACACACAAGATCATGATGTTCCGGTGAAGTGTGCTCATCATATTTACAAGCATTTGAAAAACGGAAAACTCCTGATTACCGAAGGTTTAGGACATCGCAAAATTTTAGGAGATAAAACGGTGGTACAAGAAATTGTATCTTTTGTAGTATAAATTAAATTGTTTTTATTATGAGTGAGAGAAACAAAGAAATTCTGCTCCCTGTAAAAGAACTATACTCTTATTTACAGAGTTTGGTTCAGAACAGATTATGGCTAAAAGTTTTGATAGCCATGTTTGCCGGAATTGTTTTAGGAGCTTATTTTGCTACCAATCCTAGTTGGATAAGCGAAAAAACCTTAGAATCCATCATTAACTGGATTGCTTTCCCGGGTAATGTATTCATCAGAGTAGTTCAGATGATTATGATTCCGTTGATGTTTAGCTCGGTTGTGCAAGGTATTGCAGGAGGTGAGAACACGGAATATCTCAAAAAATCAGGTATAAAACTCTTAGGTTATTACGGACTTACCACTACGACCGTACTTACGTTGGCGGTGATTTTGGTTTCTATCATTCGCCCCGGAGATTACATGGATGCAACACATTTGATTACAGCCGATATGGCTATAAATACAGATACTCTTTCTCAAAGTCATACGGTTTTGAGTTTTGGGAATTTGCCAACGCTTATGACCAATCTTTTACCAGCCAATCCACTGCAAGCTTTGGTTTCGGGAGATATGCTCAGTATAGTGATTTTCGCTATTATTATCGGGATTTCATTAGCTAATATTCCGTCAGATACGGCTGTACCACTTTTGAAAGTGCTGTATTCAGTTCAAGAAATTACGATGGCCATTACTCGTTGGGCAATGAAACTAGCTCCTGTGGCAGTTTTCGGGCTAATGTGTCAAGTCACTTCAAAAGTAGGCATCGAAACCATTATGGGACTTTCGATGTTTATGTTCACTGTTCTTTTAGGACTTTTGATTGTCGTAGCGGTTTATACTTCCATCTTATTGTTTATTGCAAAAATTAATATCAGAGACTTCTTTGCGAATGCTAAAGATGTTCTTTTGTTGGCTTTTTCGGTATCAAGTTCGGCAGCTGTAATGCCACTTACGTTAAAAACAGCAGAGGAGAAAATGAACATCAATCCGTCTGTAAGTCGTTTTATCATTCCGGTTGGAGTTACGCTAAATATGGACGGAACGGCTGTTTTTCAGGCTATTGCTACGCTTTTCTTAGCTCAAGTTTACGGAC
>JBEBUB010000151.1:0-5201 GCA_040393445.1 Flavobacterium beibuense | reverse complement strand
ATTGAAGTCGGAACTCCGGAAGGTCGTTTTACTTGTGAACCTGACTTTGAAGCTCAGAAAAACTATGTAGCTTTTGTGGCAGGAAGCGGAATTACTCCGGTTTTGTCAATTTTACAAACTGTTTTAGAACAAGAACCACAAAGCACTTTTGTGTTGGTTTATGGTAACAAAACTCCGCAAAGTACCATTTTTCATGATACGATAAACGAACTTCACAACAAATATACAGGTCGTTTCTTTGTGTATTACGTTTTTAGTCAAGCTAAAATTGACGGCCATTTATTCGGTAGAATTGAGCGTTCTACAGTAAACTTCATTTTGAAAAACAAACACAAGGAATTAGATTTCAACACCTATTTCCTTTGTGGCCCTAATGAAATGATTACTCAAGTTTCGGATATCTTAAAGGAAAACAACATTGCTGAAAAACACATTAAGTTTGAACTTTTCACTACTACAACCTCAGAAAAAGAAGTTGAAACAGCAGCAGGACAAACCAAAATTACGGTTTTGCTAGATGACGAAGAAACCACTTTTACGGTTCCAAACGGAACAGTCGTTTTGGATGCAGTGCTGAAAAAAGGATTGGATGCTCCGTATTCTTGTCAAGGTGGAATTTGCAGTAGCTGTATTGGTAGAATTACTCACGGTTCGGCTCAAATGAAAAAGAACTCTATTTTGACCGATGGCGAAATTGCCGAAGGACTTGTTTTGACTTGTCAGGCTGTGCCTACTTCGAGTGAAATTTATATTGACTATGACGATGTATAAGCGTTATGAAGAAATTCACACTATACAAAGGAGCTAAAATTCACTATACCGATTCCGGAAAGGGTTCGGCTCTAGTGTTTTTGCATGGCTTTTTGGAAGAACATTCCATGTGGGATTTTTTCGTAGCAGAGTTATCTAAAAAATATAGAGTTTTTGCTTTTGACTTATTAGGACATGGGCAAACAGAAAATATTGGCTATGTTCATACGATGGAAGACCAAGCCGATATGATTTTTTCTGTTTTGCACGAAAATAAAATCAGAAAAGCTACTCTTGTTGGGCATTCTATGGGTGGTTATATAGCTTTAGCTTTCGCCGAATTGTATCCTGATTCTGTTAAGGGAATTATATTGGTAAATTCCACTTCGAGAGCCGATAGCGATGAGCGAAAAATCAACCGAGAAAGAGCCATAAAAGCAGTGAAACAAAATGCTGCTTCTTTTATACGGATGTCAATTACGAATCTTTTTTCTGAGAAAAACCGAGAAGATTTGAAACACGAAATCGAAGCCGTTAAAGAGAAAGCTTTAAAAATTCCGATTCAGGGAATTATCGCTTCGCTAGAAGGAATGAAAATCAGAAAA
The DNA here is from genome assembly GCA_040393445.1 of Flavobacterium beibuense. Lineage (GTDB taxonomy): Bacteria > Bacteroidota > Bacteroidia > Flavobacteriales > Flavobacteriaceae > Flavobacterium > Flavobacterium beibuense_B. Next base: position 3,846 of record JBEBUB010000151.1, on the reverse strand, counting down.
GACAGAGAAGTCCTTCTTCATTTTGCTCCTTACCCAATCATGCTTGTTTTAGGAAAAGAAGATTCTGTCTTGAACTACGAAGAAAACAAACAACAAATAGAAAATACTGCTGTGAAGTTGGTTTCACTTTCTGGAGGGCACATGAGCCATCTTGAAAACAAAGACGAACTATTAGAAAATCTGATTTCGTTCTTGAAAAAGAATTAATCAGGTTCTAAAAACAATAGAAATAAAAAACCGCTCTGAATTCAGAACGGTTTTTTGTTTTGAGGCATCTAGCGGATTCGAACCGCTGTACACGGTTTTGCAGACCGCTGCCTAGCCGCTCGGCCAAGATGCCTTTTCGCTTCGGAGGGCAAATATAGAAAATTTTTATATAAAGCCAACCAAAAGCCAAAAGATTATTTTCGGGAAGCTTTCATTATGACGCTAACCTGTTCTACATCACCACTTATAGGAGGATTGCATTTTGAAACCGCCACTTTTATATAAGTAACCATAGTGATTTCTTTAAAAATTCGGTCAATGATTCTTTGAGCAACATTTTCAAGAAGTTGAGCACGAATAGCCATTTCTTCTTTTACGATTCGGTTGAGGTGAACGTAATCAACAGTATCTGCCAGATTATCAGTTTCAGAAGATTTCTTTAGGTTTGCTTTTATTTTTAAATCAACCAAATAATCTGAACCAATTTTGCTTTCTTCAACAAGACAACCATGATAAGAAAACGTACGGATGTTTTTTAAATGGATAGTTCCCAAGAATTTATTGTTTAAAGTTCAAAATATAAGGTTCAAAGTTATAAAGAGGATTTCTTATACTTTGAACCTTATTTCTAAAATAATATTACTTAATGATTATCTCATAAGGCATAATGGCTTGAATGCCTTTTCTTGAATTAACACTTTTTATTTTTTCGAGAATGTAATAATTCTCTTCACCAATTTGTTCTTTAATAAGTTGCTCTTTGGTTTGTGCCATAAAGAACGGAGAGTTTTCTAAGAAGAAATCTTCTAGAGTTCTCTCAAATACAGGGAAACTTCTTACTCCATAATCTTCAACATTTACTAGTTCTGAAGCATATTTGATGGCTTGTTCCAACCCTCCGATTTCGTCAACAAGTCCTAAACGTTTAGCATCAATTCCTGTCCAAACACGACCTTGAGCGATTTCATCAACTTCTTCAAAAGTCATGTTTCTTCCGGCCATAACACGATTTACAAAAGTGACATATATATGTTCAATACTCTCGGTAGTGACTTTTCTGAAGGTTTCATCCATCGGCTGGAAAACACTATATCCGCTTGAGTTTTTATGTGTTCCTACTTGATCTGTATAAATTCCCATGTTGTTTACAAATTTCGTCAGATTCGGAATAGCTCCTAAAACTCCGATAGAACCTGTGATAGTTGTTGGCTCCGCAAAAATGTAATCTGCATTACAAGCGATATAATAACCTCCCGAAGCAGCTACGTTACCCATAGAAACAATAACCGGTTTGTGTTTTTTCGTAAGTTCAATTTCTCTCCAAATAATATCAGAAGTCAAAGCACTTCCACCCGGAGAATCTATACGAAGTACGATTGCTTTTACTTTGTCGTCTTTTACAGCATCTTGGAGCGATTTTTTCACATATCCTTCTCCAATATATCTCGGACTTCCCTCTCCGTCTTTGATTTCGCCTTGAGCATAAATTACAGCAATTTTATCGCTTGCTTTGTTTTTACGTAAAGACATTCCCACATTATTTGCATAATCTGTAAGGTCGATTGTGTTATATTCTTCGTCTTTTTCAACACCAAGAGCATATCTGATAGCATCGTGATATTCGTCTTCATAAGCGATTCTATCTACTAATTTTTTGCTGTGTGCCATTTCAGGAGTTCTAGCAGAAAGGTTGTCTGCAATGCTGTTTAGGCTGTCAACAGGAATTTTTCTACTAACAGAAATATCAGAAACAATACTGCTCCAAGCAGAATGTAAAAGCTCAGACATTTGCTCACGATTGGCAGGACTCATTTGGTTTTCCAAAAATGGTTCTACAGCACTTTTGTATTTTCCGTGACGGATAACTTCCATCTTGATTCCTGATTTTTCTTGGAAATCTTTAAAGAACATAAGCTCTGAGGCAAGACCTCTGAAATCCATTTCTCCTACCGGATTCAAATAAATAGTATCAGCTACGGAGTTAATGTAATATTCACCTTGAGTGAAATAGTTAGCATAAGAAACTACGAATTTTCCGGTTTCTTTGAACTCTTCCAGTTTATCTCGCAACGCTTTTGATTGAGCCAGACCCAACATTGAATTTGTGTTCAACATTGAGATTCCTTTGATTTTGTCATCTGTTTTTGCAGCTTCGATAGCGTTGAGCATATCAACAAGTCCGTTGTAATTTTCAGAATTAAACAAAGGGAAATCAGTTATCACCATTTTTCCTGAAAAATCCTGAGTAACATTCTCTAAATCTAACACTAGAACAGAGTTGTCTTTTACTGTGGTTCTTTTTCCGTCTTCAGCACTTCCTCCCATCAAAAGTCCGATAAGGAAAAACCCGAAAAACATGATTATAAAAAACAAGAATAACCCGACAAGGGTAGCTAAGACATTACTTAAAAATTTCATACTTTTTTTATTTTTAAAAGTTGTATTTAATTAGTGGCAAAAGTACTTAAAATGTTACACTTTTAACACGAACTTTTTTAGCCATATTTCTTGGCTTCGTTGCATCTTACTATTTGTTTTCCGTACTTTGCCTTTTCTTATGAAGCAACATCAGGTCATTTTATCTATCGGAAGCAACAAAGGCAACAGACTCCACAATATCGAAAGTTGTATCAATCTAATTCACAAAGAAGTAGCAACGGTTGTCAAAACTTCGAAACTTTATGAAACACCATCTTGGGGATTTCAGGGTGAAGCGTTTTATAATTGTGCTGTTTTGGTTCATACGTATAAAAAAGCAGAAGATATTTTAGGAGAAATTCTTGAAATTGAAAAAGAATTAGGGAGAATTCGTTCACAATCAGGAAACTATGAAGACAGAACGCTAGATATTGATATCATTGCTTTTGATAACCAGATTGTCGAAACCCAAGATTTACAGATTCCGCATCCACGAATGCAAGGACGACTTTTTGTGTTGCAACCTTTACACGATATTTTTCCGGATTACATCCATCCAAAATCAAAGAAATCTTTGAATCAATTGCTTCAAGATTGTAAGGATTCTAGTGAGTTTAAAGTTGTGTCAAACCTTGGCAATCCGTTAGAGAAATATCCGCTCACTAAGCTGAATCATTTGGTAATTGAAGGGAATATTGGAGCAGGAAAAACGACTTTAGCTACAAAAATATCAGAAGATTTTAACGCCAAATTGCTTTTGGAAGGCTTTGCAGACAATCCGTTTTTACCGATGTTTTATGAAGACCAATCCCGATATGCTTTTCCGCTTGAAATGTCTTTTTTAGCAGATCGTTATCAACAGTTATCTGATGATTTGACCCAGCTAGACCTTTTCAAAAGTTTTACGGTTACTGATTATTACATCTTTAAATCACTTATTTTCTCCAGAGTAACTCTTCAAGATGAGGAATACAGACTTTATCACAAGGTTTTTGATATTATGTATAAGGAAATTCCGAAGCCTGATGTATATGTATATCTCTATCAGAATACCGAGCAACTTCTAGAAAACATCAAAAAAAGAGGTCGAAGCTATGAGCAAGAAATTCCTTCAGACTACTTGGAGAGAATCAATCAAGGTTATTTGGATTACCTCCGTCAGCAAAAAGATTTGAATGTACTGATACTCGATGTTTCAGACAAAGATTTTGTGGCTAATCA
>JBEBUB010000150.1:0-5249 GCA_040393445.1 Flavobacterium beibuense | reverse complement strand
GTTCAACAGCGTTTTCATCTCTAGCCCTTCGGGCAAGACGAAAACTTAGTTATTGTGTGTAGTGGCTTTTGGTTCTACTTTTTTTGTTGTTCATTAAAACTCATCATCCAGTTGATGCCAAATTTATCCGTAAGCATTCCAAAATAATCGCCCCAAAATGTGTTTTCCAAAGGCATTGTAATTTTTCCGCCCTCTGAAAGTGCGTCGAAGATTTTGTCGGCTTCTTCTTTGCTCTCTGCCGAAATGGAAACAGAAAAATTATTTCCCTGTTTAAAGGTTGGAGCCCAATCGCCACCGCAATCGCTTCCCATAAGAATGGACGAACCGATAGGCAATGATACGTGCATTACTTTGTTTTTATCTGCTTCGGCTAATTTATAATCTTCACTTTCGGGCATTTCACCAAACCGTCCGATATAAGTAAATTCTCCGCCAAATACCGATTTGTAAAAGTTGAATGCATCTTCACAGTTGCCGTTAAAATTAAGGTAAGTGTTTGTTGTTGCCATTTTTTTATGATGTTTTGATTAATAATTTATTTGTTTTTTGTTTTGATAAAAATCATTGCTATGGCGGTTGTTGCTACTCCGAAAACGAAAGCAAAAATAGTGCTTTGAATGGCATAATTTTTATAATTGAAATTAGCTTCTGCTTCTGCAGTTGTTTTGTAATAGCCTATTTCTATAGAGCGTTTTATTACGTTTGGAAAATATTCGGGTGAGATAACATACGAAGTTATCCATTGTGTCAAAGGACTAAGCAAAGCTATAAATGCAGAAACGATAATCCCCGAAATCAAACCTTGTTTGTAGTTCATTTGTCCGTCATAGAAATTTTTCTTTTTGTCTTTCAATGCCAGCACCATAAACCAAATTGCCGGAATAGCAAATAGATTGGTCAGGTAAAGATGATAATCAATATATTTTCCATGCAGTCCGGATATTTTTTCCAAAAACATCCATAACAATGACATTAGTGCAAAATAATTTGCCCACTTAATTTCTATTTTTATGCTTTTCATATTTTTAGGATTAATTATTTGTATTTATCATTCAGCCCGATGCCTTCTAAAATCAACGGTTTTATTTTTTCTATACGATTTTGTTTGGTTCTTTCTTGTTTTGCTTCGTTAATGAAGATTGAATATTCTTTTTGTTTTCCGGGTGTAAGTTTGGAAAAGGCATTTTTTAACTTTTGATTTTTATTTAATTCTGTTTCCAAAAGTTGAGGTAGTGGAATTGCCTTGAATTTTTCAGGTTTGATTTTCAATCCTTGTTTTTCTACTTCAATGGCTTCGGTGATATACTCCGAAATTCTTTTTTCATTTATTTCCGTTTTGGAATTAAACCGCCATTGGCGTAATGATTTTGTTTTGCCTTGTTGTGCGTTTACCAACAATTTATAAGGGTCTTTTAGAAAAATACCGTTGTAAAACCAAATGGTAAAATAGTCTTTAAATCCACCGTAGCTGACCACATTTTTTCCATTGAAAGTGAATACTTCTCCACCCCATTTAATGGTTTTTTCCAATGGATGCTTGGAAATGATTTCTCTAATTGTTTTTAGCTCTTCGTGCCATTTTTCTTCGGATTGCATCAGGTATTAGGATATTTTGTTTGTAAAAAATCTATGGTTGACTTCATTATTTCTTTGAGAACTTCCTGATTGATGTCGGATAGTTTTTTGATATAGATACAGCTTTTTCCCATTGTGTATTTTCCCAATCCTTCAAGCAAATTGTCTTGTCCCTCGCAACCGCAATGCACATAAAGTGAAATAGCCGTTTTACGTGGCGAGAACCCAACCAAAGGCCAATCGCCCTCTTGTCGGCTTCTGTCGGATTTGTAGTGATACTTGCCAAAACCGATAATAGAAGCACCCCACATTTTGGGTTCGTATCCTGTAAAATCCTGCATCACTTTCAATAGTTCAAAACTGTCTTTTTTCTTTTGTTCGGTGTTTGCAAAAGAGTTTATAAATTCAGGAACGTCTGCTTCGGTTTGTTTTGTTTTGATTTCTGCCATTTTTTAGGGTTTTGATTTCCAAATTTTATCTGAAAATGGTAGATATTCGGGAAGTGCTGCCGAACCGTACCAAATGAAAATATCGTAGTCTAAAATTTTGTTTTTTATCGCAAGGTCGGTTTGTAAAAGTTCTTTCGCCTCCTCAATACTTTTAATGTTGTTGAGAATAAAAATTCCTCTGTAATTGTTTTCATTCTTTCCTAATGGTCCCGCAACAATTAGTTTTTCCTCTTTAACTAATTTGTTTATATTGTCAAGATGTCCTCTAAAACTCGCGTTTATCAGATTTTTGTCAGTCGTAGTGTTCGTTCCCGTTTTGAGAATAACCAAAAAATAGCTTTTCATCCCGTAGTCATCTCCACCTAATTTGTCAGCTAATGTCTTGTTGTAATTGGGATTTGCAGTAGTTGTGTCTTTGGTGTCTTGTTTCACCATTTTGTATGAAAATCCTTTTTGTTTTCCGTTTGAAACTTGTACAAAAACTTCATTGTCAGAAATTTTTTGATAACTGATTTTTTTCGGAAAGTCGTGGACAGGATTTTCAAAAGTGTATGTGCTGTCTGTTTTTGTTAGTTTAAACTCAGTTCCATTTCCACTATTTTGGTTGATGACAGTTGCGGTATAAATGGTTTGATTATCTCTTTCTGAAATATCGAGATATTCCGAAATTTCCATTTGCCCGTTTTTTAGTTTGTATGCAAACCCTTTTAAAGTCTGACTGTTTAATTTATCCCAATGTTCATAAATTTCTTTGTTCTCCATTTTCCAAGTTCCTTGCAGGAAGTCGGGAATATTGGATTGTGCAAATGTCAAGTTTACGGTCAGTAGAGTTATAAGTAAAAAGAAATTTTTCATTTTGTTGATGTTTTGTCGGTTCGTTCGGTTGCCATTACACACAACGTTTTGGCGCTTGGCGCAGTGGCGGATTTCGGAACACAAAACTATCAATACACCACAAAAGTTGATGCGGGGTAGAATGTTCAATTAACCACTGCACCCGCCATTGAGCCAAACGCCTGTTGGTGGCTGTGCTTCTTATTTTTTCAGCCATTTGTCAAGTAAATATATCCCAAAAATCCCTGCCGCTATTATTCCAATTCGTTGGTATAAATTACTGTCAATAAATAATATTGTCATATATGCCAAAGTTGAAAATACTATTGTCAACGCAACAATATATTGCAATGAAAGGACTGTAATGCCAACAAATCTTCTAAATGGACTGTAATTAGAAAAACGTCTATAAAACTCAATCTCATCTTGAACCTTAGATATTTTCAAATAAAGTTCTTCGTCAATTTTCTTGATTGTGTCTAAAAGAAGAGTTTCATTTGTTTTTTCATCAATTGCTATTCTTAGAACATTATTGTAAACTTCTTTGCTCAAATAAGCTGCTTTACCATCAGTAAGTAGTAATGTCTGGAGTTGATTTTTGTATTCTAAGTTATCTTCACCTTCTGGGAAATAAGCAATGAAATTAAGTCTAGTTTTCACTTCTGTTAATATCTCAATTCGCTTGTCAAAATATTTTGTAAAAGTGTTTTTAGATTCAGTAAGAGGCTTTTCTACTAAGCTTTTTATTAGCCAAGAAATGAAGGCAACAAATGTCGTCAATAGGAATACTACAACGTTTGGGTTGGCTTCTTTTATGATTGTTACTATATCCATACAAAGTTTTTATCAGTCTTAAACATTGAAGAAATGCTCCTTGAAATTTGTTTCATAAAGCTTCCTTCTTTCGATTCATCATTCAACTCATTTTCATTCCTTAGAACAGCATAAACCAAGTCCGCCTTGCCCAATACTGCAAATCTTTCTTTATTGTCATTAGTCGTGCCTGTCTTGAGAAAGGCATTTTCTATTGTAAAACCTAATTTCTCGTAAAATATCTTGTTAAGAATTGAAATGCATTCTGTTTTGGTATCAGTTAAACTGGTGGGATTAAAAAAGCTGGAGTAACCTAAAGCTAATTCGTATAAAGAAATACCACTTTTTGTAGCACCTAAAACACTTGAAGGGAAAAAATCACTTTCTGGTTTGTTAAATATTTGTGATAAGAATTGTAAACTAGTCTCAAATCCAACTTTGCTTGCCGCATTTAAAAATGAATTATTGTTTGAATAAAATAATGCTTCTTGTATGTTAAGCTGTGATTTGTAATAACCAACTTCTCTTACTTCCCAATCTAAATTGTTTTTAAGAGCATCGAATCTTTCAAATTCTGAAATTCCGTTTTCTCTGAGGTGGCAATACAAAAATGGTTTTAAAGTTGAGCCAACATTTGATTTTGAAATAAATGGATAGTCTGTTCCATAACTGCTAGCAAATCCAACAATCTTACCTTTTTTCAAAGCAATGATTGATACAGGATATTTTGATTCAGCAACAAATTTTTTAGCGAACTCTTGAGTTTTGTAGTCAATGGAAGATATTATGGTCTTTCTTTTCTCGTCAATACGATTTGCTATAAAAGGTATAGCAACATTTTTAAAACTTGACAGTTGAGTTTCGGAAATGGTCAGTTTTGATTTTATATTTTTTTGAAATCTGCTTTTTGAAATTATATTCCTTTCAAGTAAAATATTGTTTAATGTATTATATCTCTTTTGGGTAATTTCTGGTCTTTTTGTGTAATAATTTGGTCCCCGTAAAATAGTCAACAAATAGAGTATTTCCGTTTGCGTTAACTTCTCGACTTCCTTCCCAAAGTAGTAAAGTCCTGCACTTCTTAAACCCCAAATGTTTTTGCCAAAGTAAACGTTGTTAAAATACAAATTCAAAATTTCGTCCTTTGAAAATTGCTTTTCAATCTGAATTGCTTTAATGGTTTCCTTTAATTTTCTTGTAACTGTCTTTCGAGTATCACGAATGATATTTCTTGCTAATTGTTGGCTTATTGTGCTACCACCTTGAACTATACGTCCTGCTTTTAAATTTTCAACAATAGCCCTTGATACACCTTTAAAGTCTATACCATTGTGATTATAAAATCTTTTGTCTTCGATTTCGACTAAGAAATTTTTTAAACAAGTTGGAACGTAGTCCGAAAGAGCCTGGCAGTCATAACTATCGGAAACAACACCCAAAGGTTTATCTCTGTCAGAGTCCTTGCAGTATATAACATATCCGTCTAATTCGTTTTTCATTGTCTTGTTGTGTCGTCTTTTAACATTGCCACCAACGGTTTAGCCACCTGACGCTGGCCCGATTTTTAAGTAAAACTTA
>JBEBUB010000149.1:0-5251 GCA_040393445.1 Flavobacterium beibuense | reverse complement strand
ATGCTATGGCAAACAGAAAAACCAGACTATTATTTTGGAAGATAATCAGTTTGTTTTCTGTTGTTAGAGGTTATAATGTATTGGTTGTCGCTATAGCGCAATATTTATCAGCTATTTTTATATTGGCTCCCGAACATCGAGCGTTGTCTATATTGCTTGATCCTCAGATGTTTGCTATTGTAGCAGCTACTTCACTTTCTATCGCTTCCGGCTACATCATCAACAACTATTACGATTGGGAAAAAGACCTTATCAATCGCCCGAAAAAGTATATGCTCGATAAACTTATCAGCGAATCTACTCGACTTAAAATCTATTTCGGAGTGAATTTCGTGGTTTTTTTGTTGGCTTTTCTGATCTCTTGGAGGGCAGCGGTTTTCTTTTCGGTTTACATTTTCATGATTTGGTTTTATTCTCATAAACTCAAAAAATACCCGATTATTGGGAATGCTACCGCTTCACTTTTAGCCATACTTCCGTTTTTTGCGGTGTTGTTCTATTACCAAAAACAAGAGCTTTTTCATATCCAACATCATCAATATAAATACTTTATGGTTTTTGCTCATGCTGCCTTTTTGTATTTGTTGGTATTTATTCGTGAAATGGTGAAAGATTTAGAAAACCTTACAGGGGATTTTGCAAATAATTATCGTACGATTCCTGTTGTGTACGGAGAGAAAACTTCAAAATATATTATCACAGCTTTGATTGTGTTGAGCCTGATTCCGGTTTATATTTTGGTCGAAATTGCTGATGTAGGCTATATGGATATTTATTTCTATTTCAGCCTTATCGGATTGTTATTTTTCTTGCTTTTCCTTTGGAGGGCAGACGAAAAAAAACATTTTATGGCATCGCATAACTTCTTGAAGTTTATCATTATTTCAGGAGTCTTTAGCCTGATTCTGATTGACCCTTCACTTCTTTGGAAAGGAAAGGAGTTATTCTCATAGTATTTTCCTATCTTTGTTTGTTGGTTATCAAATGGGAAAGACAAAAGATATAGATATTGATTTTCAAGAAGTTATAGCAAAACTTGGTTTTGCTATAGAAGATGATTGCCTATATTTAACCGAAAATAAAAAAGAACTTCCCGACCCTCAAATTCAGTTTCACATTGAAAAAGCAAAAGAACTAAATGCTTCTGCTGTCTATCTACGCAGACAATTGAACGGAAGTTACAAACCACAAGTATATTTATTCGATTATACAGATAGAGGTTTTAATGAAGCAAACGAAGATGAACTTGCAGATATTCAAACCAATATTTGGAGCAGTGGCGAAGCTCCTTTAGCTTGTATTTTTCATAATACATCAATACAAATAATTGATTGCACTAAACATATAACGAAAAATTACAAGCCCGAATATTTAGTAAAAGATTTAAAATTAGTTGGTAAAGTTCCTGACTTATACAATAATCAGTTTGCTATCAAAATAAAAAGCGGTGTTTTTTGGGAACAAGAGGAGTTAAAAAACAAATTTAAGTTTCAAAACTCTGCTTATGATAAACTGATAGATAACATCCGATTTGTAGCTAATAAGTTAACAAAAGAATTTAAAAATGTATCTACTGAAATTGTCAATAAGATTATTGTTCAAGCTATTTTAATCAAATATTTAGAAGAACGCATTGACGACAATGGTAATAAATTATTATCAAACAAATATTTTCAAAAATATAATAAAGCATCCTCTTTTAATGATGTTTTAAAACAACAAGGTAAATTTGTTGAACTACTTTCTGATTTAAATAAAGATTTTAACGGTAATGTATTTAAGTGGGAAGCGGAAGAAGAAGAGCAATTAAAAGTATTAAACTTAACTATTGTTGCTGATTTATTAGCGACTGATAAAACTAATATTAATTCTACTCAATTAGAATTAGGGTTTTCTGATTGGAGATATTTTGAGTTTAAACTGATTCCAGTTGAACTGATTAGTCGCTTATACGAGGAGTTTTTAGGAGAAGATAAACAAGAAAAAGGATTGTATTACACTCCTTCCCATTTAGCCAAATTATTAGTTGACGAATGTATTCCGCTTAAAAAGTTTAAAGATTTCGACTTAAAAAATTATACCATTTTAGACCCTGCTTGTGGTTCGGGTATTTTTTTGGTTGTTGCCTTTAAACGATTAGTTCAAATTTGGAGACTTCAACAACCAGATATAAATACTAAGCCTGATATAGATGACTTAAAGTCAATATTAAAAAATATTTATGGAGTAGATAAAGAAGAACAAGCTGTAAGATTGGCTTCTTTCAGTTTGAGTTTAGCTTTGTGTAACGAGCTAAATCCTGTGAAAATTCTCAACCAATTACGCTTTGATGATTTAACAAAAAGTAATTTGATTCATTCAGATTTCTTTGAATGCACATCTCTTGAAAATAAAAAATTTGATTTGCTAATTGGGAACCCTCCATTTGTGAGAGGAAAACTTCCGAAAGGATTAGATTTTTGGGAAATTAACAATAAAAAAATTGATATTCCTCAAAAACAAATTGCTTTAAAATTTCTTTCAGAATCTTTCAGATTCCTAAAAGATAAAGGCTTGACTTGTTTGATTATTAAATCTTCAGGGTTATTATATAATAGTAGTTCAGCTAATTATAAAAAAGCTTTATTTTCAAACTATAATGCAATACAAATTTTTGATTTTACAGCTTTAGCTGAGGGGAAATCTCTTTGGGATAATGGTGCTAGAGTTGGCTCAGCTGCTATATTTATTAAAAATGAAAAACCAGATTTTAGTAAAAACATATTGCACCTAACGTTCAGAAGAACTTTAGCCATCAAAGAGCGAATTGTTTTTGAAATAGACGATTACGATTTACACTTTGTAAACCGTGAAACTGCTATAAATAATGAGTTTATTTGGAAAGTCAACATTTTGGGTGGTGGAAGAATAAAGAATATAATGGAAAAATTAGATAATTTCCCATTATTAAAACCTCATTTAGTTTCAAAAGGATATACTATTCAGGAAGGACACGGAACCGTAAAAAATAATTCCAAGAATCCAACAAGTGTAAACAAAAGATTACTGTCTTCAAAAGGTATTGTAAACAAAACAATTGATTCAAATAGAATTGAAATCATTGCCCCAGAGGAAATGATCAAAATTAATGATATCCAACCTTACCATATTCCTAGTCTTATTATTAGTGAAACTATTGATATTGACTCTGCTATAATTAATTTGGCTATTAACAAAGATGAAAATTTAATTTTTAAGAATAGATACGTAGGTATTTCCTCTCCTGATAAAGATGTTACGTCTTTAGAGCACATTTTCAACAATATTGTAAAACACGAGAAGTTGTATACGTTGCAATTTATAATCAAAAGTGCTCAATTGTTAGGCAATAGAAATACTGCTATTCTTGCTTATGATTTGTATAACCTAAGATATATATCTGATAATTCTCTTTCTGAATTTGACAACAAAGTAATAGATGATGTTTTAAATTATTTTCAAAAATATTTAAGAATTGGAGAATCAGCAAAAGCTGTTAGTCCAATTCGTGGAGATAAAAATATTAAAACAATTATTGGGAATTATGGATCTGAATTTTCAAAAGCATTAAATACAATCTACGAAGAGAATAATCGCAAATTCAGATTGTCTGATGTTATTCAACTTGAAAATTCATTAATAGCAACTGTATTTAAATACGATAGTGAAAATGTGGAACCTAAATTCAGTAAAGATTTATCCGAATTAAATATTGATGGGCTTACAACAAATGAAATTTCTGCTCACTTATCTGTGAATAGAATAATAAAGCTATATCCTCAAAAAGATACTATTGTTTTCGTAAAACCAAATCAATACAGATATTGGCTTTCATTAACTGCTTACCGTGATGCAGATAAATGTTTCTCTGACTTTTCAAATGCAGGTTTTTAATGTTAGCAGAGGAATATTCAAATATAAATTCAACTCCTTTCTTGTCTAACCAAGAAGGCAAAACCATTTCATTCATTTATGAATGTTTGAAAAAATCTTGTATACCTTTTAAAAAAGCATCAAGTCAACCTAATTTAAAACTTCCATTAAACGAGAACAAATACACTCAAATATTCGTAGAACAAGTAGAAGTTTTTGTGAAATCACATCCAAATATTGGAGTGAAAAATCAATATTCAGATACATTTTATGGAACAAAAGGCGTTCCCGATTTTTATTTTCACAGGGTAGAAGAAGGCGTTCATAATGAACCATTAATGGTTTGGGAAGCAAAGATATTATCCGCTTCTTTAAGTAAAAAAAGAGAAAAAGAATATGTAATTGGAGAGAATAACAATGGAGGAATTGAACGATTTAAAACAGAGAAACACGGAAAAGGACAAAATAATTGCGGTTTGCTAGGTTTTGTAGAAGATAATGATTTTCTATATTGGAATACAACAATTAATACTTGGATTAATGATTTGAGCACAACTAATTCTGATTGGAAAAAAGATGAAGTGTTGTTTAAAGCAGAAGTAGATAAAGATTTTTGTGTTTTAACGTCTATTGCTCATAGGAAAAGCGATGATGTTAATTTAGCCCATATTTGGGTGTCTATTTCTAAACATAATGTGTAGAATGCGGCTATAGCTCAAATTGGGAATTTAAAAAGTAGCGGATTCATAAGTTAAAAAGAAAATAAACCTTACGGTAATAATTTACATATTTTTAAAATGAAAAAAATAGAACATATCGGTATTGCCGTTAAAGATTTAGAAGCCTCAAACGAGCTGTTTGAAAAACTGTTTGGAGCAGCACATTATAAAACTGAAGAAGTAGCCAGCGAAGGCGTGAAAACTTCGTTTTTTATGAATGGCCCGAATAAAATTGAATTGTTGGAAGCTACGAATCCGGAAAGCCCAATTGCGAAATTTATTGAGAAAAAAGGTGAAGGAATACACCACATTGCTTTTGATGTAGAAGATATTCTCTCAGAGATTGAAAGGCTAAAAGCAGAAGGTTTTACGGTGCTCAATGAAACGCCTAAAAAAGGGGCAGACAACAAGTTAGTAGCATTCTTGCATCCGAAAACCACAAACGGAGTGCTTATAGAACTTTGTCAAGAAGTAAGATAACAACTCGAAGAAAAGCAATCTTTAACTTTTTGCTTTTGAAATAAATTGCGTGTAAAATTTGTAAATAACAAAATTTGTTTTACATTTGCACCCGCAATTATGCAGGTACTGGTCTATGGTGTAATGGTAACACAGCTGATTTTGGTTCAGTCGTTCTAGGT
>JBEBUB010000148.1:0-5257 GCA_040393445.1 Flavobacterium beibuense | reverse complement strand
CACCTGACTCATAATCAGGTGGTCCCTGGTTCGAGCCCAGGTGGGACCACAAAAAAGCCTTACAGAAATGTAAGGCTTTTTATTTTCTTTATAACTCAATCATTCAGTTTATAATGAGTACTTCTTCCTCCTGAGTTTTCTTTTCTTAAAATACCTTTATTTACTAAGTCAGTTATATCTCTTAACGCTGTATCTTGTGATACTTTGGTTATTTTTGCCCATTTACTTGTTGTAAGATTTCCTTCAAAATTCTCCATCAATTTATTCAACATTTCCCGTTGTCTATCATTGCTAATCTGTAGAGAATTTTTCATCCAGAATTGATGCTTGCGAACAACTTTATCAACAATACTATTAGATGAAATAATTGCTTTTTTTAAGCAATCTAAAAACCATACAATCCATTTTGTTATCTCTAAATCGTCTTTTTGAGTTTGCTCCAGAATATTGTAATACGATTTTTTTTGATTATTGATTTGTGCAGACATACTGTAAAATCGCTGATTTACCCCATCAGCTTTAGATAATTGCATATCGGTGATGGCTCTAGCAATACGACCATTACCATCATCAAATGGGTGTATTGTTATAAACCACAGATGAGCCATTGCTGCTTTCAATATAGGATCTAAATCTGATTGGGTATTAAACCAATTCATAAACCGAATCATTTCAGACTCTAACAATTCTGCTTTAGGAGCTTCATAATGAACCGTTTCTCTATTCATTCCTCCTGAAACCACTTGCATATCTCCCAACCGCCATTTTCCTACTTCAATTTTATACATTCCGCTCCTTCCGGTCGGGAAAAGAGCAGCATGCCAACCAAACAACCTTTCATCAGTCAATGTTTTATTGTTATTGTGTGTAGCATCCAACATCATTTCTACAATTCCATCAATGTGCCTGTCATTGTGATCTAATCCTGAATTTTCTAACCCTAATCTTGTTGCAATAGAAGAACGAACCTGTTCCGGATTTAATATTTCACCCTCAATTTCAGAAGATTGAACCACATCTTGAATCAATGTTTCTAGGTTAGCTTCGTCTTTCAACTCAAAACCTAATAGTTCAACTTTACCCAATAGCTTACCCTGCAAATTTCTCACTTCACTTAATAGCGAAATAAAATCTTGCTCATTCCAGTGGAAGTTTGGCCAACTTTTAAGTTGATGAATGTAAATTGCCATCTAAATATCTTTTATGCGGTAAATATATGAATTATTCTCCGCATAATTTGCGGTGATTATTATGTTTTTTCTCCGCATTCTGATTTAGCCTTTAAAAAGGAAACCTTAACTGAATGTATTTTTGAGGTTTTACTTCGGTTGGTGTGGGTAAATTGTTTTTACTACTTAAACCTAAAAGCCTAATTTTGGCATCTAACGGAATTTGAGCTAACAAATCCACTGCTGTTTGGTGAATTAACTGCTCGTCCTGAATATAATCCGGGAGGGTTTTGCTTTTGGATAAAATTCGGAAATCACTGTATTTTACTTTCAAAGTCAATGTTTTGCCTTTAAAACCGGATTTTGTTATTCGTTTGAAAAGGTCATCAGCAACCACTTCTAACTTCGCTTGTAAAAGCTGAAAATCGTTGATGTCTTCATCAAAAGTGATTTCGGTTCCGACAGATTTTCGTTCTCTATCAGGATTTACGATACGATTATCAATGCCTCTGGCATTCAAATAATAGATTTTTCCTGCTTTCCCGAAATGCTCTACAAGAAATTCCTCTGATTTTTGTTTGAGGTCATAACCCATGAAAATCTGCATTTGGTGCATTCGCTCGGCTGTCTTTTTCCCAATCCCGAAAAACCGCTCGATTTTGAGCTGTTCTACAAACAATTCTGCTCGTCTTGGGGTAATGACATAAATTCCGTTGGGCTTGTTGTAATCAGAAGCTATTTTGGCTAAAAACTTATTAAATGAAACCCCAGCCGAAGCCGTGAGACCTGTCGTTTCCCAAATCTTTTGTTTGATTTCGTTGGCAATATCCATAGCGAAATCCATATTTTTATGATTCTGAGTCACATCCAGAAAAGCTTCGTCTAGCGAAAGTGGCTCGACCAAATCCGTATATTCTAAAAATATTTCTCTGATTTGCTGAGAAACTTCTTTATACACCTTAAAACGAGGTGGCGCAAAAATAAGCTCCGGACATTTTTTGATAGCCGTTTGTGAAGGCATAGCCGACCTCACTCCAAACTCTCGTGCTTCATAACTAGCAGCCGCCACCACTCCCCTCAAACCCGGATGACCTACGGCCAAAGGCTTCCCTCTAAAAGACGGATTGTCTCTTTGTTCTATAGATGCAAAAAAGGCATCCATATCAATATGGATGATTTTTCGGGTCATTTGTGTTTGGATTATTTTCGTTTTTGTTGAAAGAAGCGAACCATTAAATCAGCACATTCTTGCTCAAGGATTCCGCTTGTTATTTGTGTTTTCGGGTGGAGGTTGGCTCCCATAGCTCGGTATCCTCGTTGAGGGTCACTAGCTCCGAAAATCACTCGGTCAATCTGGCTCCAATACAGAGCACCTGCACACATTTGGCAAGGCTCCAACGTAATATAAATCGTACAGCCTTTGAGGTATTTTCCTCCTAAAAAATTAGCCGCAGCTGTTATACTTTGCATTTCGGCATGAGCCGTAACATCGTTTAAAAGTTCCGTAAGGTTATGCGATTTGGCAATGACACGATTGTCACAAACCACAATGGCTCCCACCGGAATTTCACCTTTTTCAAAAGCAGATTGCGCCTCCAAGAAGGCTTTTTTCATAAAATATTCGTCTGAAAAAGGAGTCAGCATAACTTTTTAAAAAAAGAAAAGCGAAATCCTGCAAAAGAATTTCGCTTGTATAAGATTTCACTTTTAACCCTTTTGGGGTTAATAATTACTTCTGCATATTCTTTGCTTCAATACTCATCGTAGCATGCGGAACCAGCTTCAATCTTTCTTTGTGAATCAGTTTTCCGGTTACTTTGCAAATTCCGTACGTTTTGTTTTCGATACGGATAAGTGCATTTTTCAAGTCACGAATAAACTTCTCTTGACGAATCGCAAGCTGTGAATTAGCTTCTTTACTCATGGTTTCGCTACCTTCCTCAAAAGCCTTGAACGTTGGAGACGTATCGTCTGTTCCGTTGTTCAAATCGTTCATATAGGCACTTTTAATAAGCTCTAAATCGTTTTGAGCTTTTTCTATCTTCTGTAAAATCAATTCCTTGAACTCTGCCAATTCGGCATCTGAGTATCTCACTTTTTCGTCTGTCATAATCCCTTTTTATTTAGAAATTAATACTATAGATCTAAATCCGTCAAACTCTATTTCTTCTCCACCGGTTACGGTATCTAGAATTTGGAGTTCTTTTGTTAATGTTTCTGTTTGAATGTATTCCAGATTTGCTTGAATAGCCTCGGCTATTTCGGCTACGGTTTGAATTTCAACCTTGATTTTATCGGTTACTTCAAAACCGGAATCTTTACGGATGTTTTGAATACGGTTTACAAGCTCTCTGGCGATTCCTTCTTTTTTCAGTTCGTCAGAAATTGTTATATCAAGAGCTACTGTAATTCCGTTATCTGAGGCAACCAACCAACCCGGAATGTCCTGAGAAGTAATCTCTACTTCTTGGCTTGACAAGATAATACTATTTTCTGATATCTCTAAAGAAATTTGTCCTTTTTTCTCTAATTCATTGATTTGTTCTTGAGTAAATCCTTGAATTGCTTTGGAAATCAATCCCATGTCTTTCCCGAAACGAGGTCCTAAGGTTTTGAAGTTCGGTTTAATTTGTTTTACCAACACTCCTGAAGCATCGTCTAAAAGTTCAATTTCTTTTACGTTTACCTCTGCTTTTATCAAATCTGAAACGGCTTTGATGTCTTGTTTTTGGTTTTCGTCTAAAACAGGAATCATTACTTTTTGCAACGGTTGACGGACCTTTATCATTTCTTTTTTGCGAAGCGATAATACAAGTGACGATATGGTTTGAGCATTTTGCATTCTTCTCTCCAAGGCTTTGTCTATAGCTATTTCGTTAGATTTTGGGAAATCAGCCAAATGTACGCTTTCGAAAGTTTCCTTTTGCGTAGCCGAGTTTAAATCTTTGTAAAGTTTTTCTGCATAGAACGGAGCAATCGGAGACATCAACTTAGCAACTGTCTCTAAACACGTATAAAGCGTTTGATAAGCTGAAATCTTATCGGTTGAATATTCTCCTTTCCAGAAGCGTCTTCTGCATAATCTTACATACCAGTTACTTAAATTCTCCTGAACAAAGTCAGAAATTGCTCGAGCAGCTTTGGTAGGCTCATAATCGTTGTAGGATTCATCTACGAATTTTATCAAAGTGTTGAGTTCTGATAAAATCCAACGGTCGATTTCCGGTCTTTGAGCCAGTGGTACTTCGCTTTCAGCATAAGTGAATCCGTCGATGTTCGCATACAAAGCAAAGAACGAATAAGTGTTGTATAGCGTTCCGAAGAATTTACGACGTACTTCTGCTACTCCTTCTAAGTCAAACTTCAGGTTATCCCAAGGATTTGCATTCGAAATCATATACCAACGGGTAGCATCAGCTCCGTATTCTGACAAAGTTGTGAATGGGTCAACAGCATTGCCCAAACGTTTCGACATTTTTTGTCCGTTTTTGTCTAACACCAATCCGTTAGACACTACGTTTTTGTAAGCTACACTATCAAAAACCAAGGTTCCGATAGCGTGAAGTGTATAGAACCAACCACGAGTTTGGTCAACTCCTTCTGCAATGAAATCAGCAGGATAGAAGTTGTTTTGGTCAATATATTCTTTGTTCTCAAACGGATAATGCCATTGTGCATACGGCATTGCTCCCGAATCAAACCAAACATCAATCAAATCGGTTTCTCTGTTCATTGGTTTTCCTGAAGCGGAAACCAACACGATTTTATCAACTACGTTTTTGTGTAGGTCGATTAAATCGTAATTATCTTCTGTGAAATCTCCCACTTTAAAGTTTTTGAACGGATTTTCGCTCATCAAACCTTTTTCAACCGATTTGTTAATTTCGTTTACTAATTCTTCTACCGAACCGATACAGATTTCTTCGGTTTTGTCTTCGGTTCTCCAGATAGGAAGCGGAATTCCCCAATATCTTGAACGAGACAAGTTCCAATCATTCGCATTTTTAAGCCAGTTCCCGAAACGACCTTCTCCGGTTGCTTTTGGCTTCCAGTTGATGGTTTCGTTCAATTCAAACATACGGTCTTTT
>JBEBUB010000147.1:0-5262 GCA_040393445.1 Flavobacterium beibuense | reverse complement strand
GCAAAAGGCAAAGTGCTGTCTGCACTCACCGGATAAATATCATTGGAGTTAAAAACCGCAATGCTATTTGGCTTCATCTGAGCAACGAATTTCGCTCTGTTTTTGATGAAAAGATTTTTATCTATTCTGTGGTATTTCATTTTTATTTGTTTTATGCCTTAAGCAATATGCTTTAAGCAGATATGTTTGTTTATAATATGTATGCAACTTGAAACCTTAAACTTGAAACCAAAGACTACGGAATCCACTTTTTCTCAAAGTTTGGTTTTCTCTTTTCGAGGAATGCATCACGACCTTCTTTGGCTTCGTCTGTCATATAGGCTAGTCGTGTTACTTCTCCTGCAAATACTTGTTGCCCTACCATTCCGTCATCCGTAAGGTTCATCGCAAACTTCAGCATTTTAATAGAAGTTGGTGATTTTGCCATGATTTCTTGAGCCCACTCATAAGCGGTTTGTTCTAATTCATCATGAGGAATAACGGCATTTACCATTCCCATTTCATAAGCTTCTTGAGCGGAATAATTACGACCTAAAAAGAAAATTTCACGAGCTTTTTTCTGACCTACCATTTTAGCCAAATAAGCCGAACCATAACCGGCATCAAAACTAGTAACGTCTGCATCGGTTTGTTTGAAAATAGCGTGCTCCTTGCTAGCCAAAGTCAAATCACAAACCACGTGAAGCGAATGTCCGCCACCTACAGCCCAACCGTTCACCACACAAATCACAGCCTTAGGCATAAAACGAATTAAACGTTGTACTTCTAAAATATTAAGTCTGTGGTAACCGTCTTCGCCAACATAACCTTGATGACCTCTGGCTCTTTGATCTCCACCACTACAAAATGACCAACCTCCATCTTTCGGTGATGGTCCTTCAGAAGATAATAACACAACTCCGATTGAGGTATCTTCGTGAGCATCTTTGAAAGCATCCAATAATTCTGAGGTAGTTTTCGGACGAAAAGCATTGCGAACTTCAGGTCTGTTAAAGGCAATTCTAGCAACTCCGTTGCATTTTTTATACGTAATATCTTCGTATTCTTTTGCGGTTTTCCAGTCTATCGAATTCATTTTTTATTATTTTAGCCCAAAATTACACCTTTTTTAATTTTAAATAGAAATTTAATCGTATGAAAAAATTAGTTTTATCGGTTTTTGGGTTGATGTCCTTAGGAATGTTTGCACAAAACTATCAATTTCAGAATGTTATTGACGTAAAAAGTACTCCTGTGATTTCACAAGACAAAACAGGAACCTGTTGGAGTTATGCCACCACTTCGTTTTTAGAATCTGAAATTATCAGAATGACAGGCAAGCAAATTGACCTTTCGGAAATGTTTAACGTAAGAAATACTTACATGGAAAAGGCCGAAAACTACGTGATGAGACAAGGATCGGCTCAGTTTAGTCAAGGCGCTCTGGCTCATGATGTATTGAAAAGTGCTGAGAAATACGGTTTGGTTCCACTTGAAGTTTTTAAAGGAAAAGACGATAGCGAAGAGAAACACGACCATACTGAAATGGAGGCTACTCTAAAAGGGATGCTTGATGCTTATACAAAAACGAAAAAATTATCTCCTAAATGGAGAAAGGCCGTAAATGCAGTTTTGGATATCTATTTAGGAGAAAATCCAACGGAATTTACTTTTGAAGGAAAAAAATATACTCCGAAAAGTTTTATGGCTTATACCAAAATCAACCCGAAAGATTATGTGTCGCTGACTTCGTTTACACACCATCCATTCAACGAAAGTTTTATTTTAAACATTCCGGACAACTTCTCAAACGGAAGTTTCTATAACGTTCCGATTGACGAATTGGTAAAAAAAGTAGATAATGCTTTGGCTAAAGGTTATACGATTTCTCTTGATTGTGATGTGAGTGAAGTTGGTTTTTCTGCCAAAGAAGGAATTGCGGTAGTACCTGTAAATGCTGAGGATAAAGAGAAAAATTTTTTAAAAGAAATTTCAGAAGAAATAAAAGTTACTCAAGAATTCCGTCAACAAGAATTTGAGAATTACAACACTACAGACGACCATTTGATGCATATCGTTGGGAAAGTAAAAGATCAAAACGGAAACGTTTATTATGTGGTTAAAAATTCATGGGGAAGCACTGGTGAGCGAATCGGAAACAACGGTTATATCTATATGAGTGTGCCTTATTTGAAGTTGAAAACCATTTCGGTTACGATGCATAAAGATGCTTTATAAAAAATAAAGTTACCTATCTAACTGTTCCAAAGTTTTAAATTTTGGAACAGTTTTTTTAATAGCCAAAATGATGAAAAAAAACTATAAATCAGCCTTTTCTCGGTCGGCCTATCTCACTTTACTATTCATAGCATTGATTATGTTGGCTCCGGTTTTATTTGGAGACATTTCGATTACTGATATAAAAGACACTGAGGTCTTAATTTATTTTGGGATAACCGTTTTAACTATCGGATTCTTTTTATGGATTTTTCTAGGAACGTATTACACCATCAAAAATGGCTATTTATATCATCGGTCAGGACCTTTTTTCGGAAAGATGAAAATTTCGTCTATTTCGAAAATCAAGTATCATTCCGGTTGGTATGTGCCTGTTTTGTATCGTCCGGCTACTGATATCGTAGGAATTATAATTACCTACAATAAATTTGACGATGTATATTTCTCTCCAAAAGAAAGAGATATGTTTGTTAAAGAGCTTCTTCGAATCAATCCGAAAATCGAAATTGAAGGTCAAGGAAACTAAAATCGACCTCATCTTTGTTAATTATTTATAAAAATAAATTACATTTGAATTTCTAAAATTTATAAAACCAGCGTAAACTATGTCTATTTGGAAAACAAAACCACTTTCACGATTGCTTGAAGAAGCAGGAGATTCAGAAAAAGGACTTAAAAGAACATTATCATCAAAAGCTCTCATAGCTTTAGGAATTGGAGCCATAATCGGGGCCGGATTATTTTCCCTTACCGGAATTGCAGCTGCAGACCATGCCGGTTCGGCTGTAACCTTATCGTTTGTTTTGGCAGCTGTAGGTTGTGCTTTTGCAGGACTTTGCTATGCTGAATTTGCTTCGATGATTCCGGTTGCAGGTAGTGCTTATACGTATTCGTATGCTACGATGGGCGAATTCATCGCTTGGATTATCGGTTGGGATTTGGTTTTAGAATATGCCTTGGGAGCTGCCACGGTTGGAGTGAGTTGGGGTTCTTATCTCAATCAACTCTTGTCCCAATATGGTATGGCCATACCTGCTGAATTCTCGTCATCACCTGCTGAAGGCGGAATTATCAACCTTCCGGCAATATTTATCGTTTGTATGCTTTCGCTACTTTTAGTGAGAGGAATTAAAGAATCTGCTTCTGTAAATAACATACTAGTAATCATAAAAGTAGCCGTTGTATTGATGTTTATCATTTTAGGTTGGAAGTTTATCAACCCTGAATTCCATACACCATTTATCCCTGAAAATAACGGAGCTGATTTTGGAGGACTTCCGGGAATTGCTGCTGGAGCTGCACTAGTTTTCTTTGCCTTTATTGGTTTTGATGCGGTTTCGACTGCTGCTCAAGAGGCGAAAAATCCGCAAAAAGGAATGCCAATCGGGATTTTAGGATCGCTTGCTGTTTGTACGATTCTTTACGTATTATTCTCTTATGTAATGACAGGTTTGGTTCCTTATCAAGTGTTTAAAGGTGATGCCTCTCCTGCTGCTACAGCTTTTGCCGTAACCGGATATGACTTTTTACAAACCTTTTTGATTGTGGCTATTTTGGCCGGATATACATCAGTAATTCTAGTAATGCTAATGGGACAAAGCCGTGTGTTCTATTCGATGAGTAACGACGGACTACTTCCTAAATTCTTCGGACAAGTTCACTCTAAATTCCGTACGCCTTGGAAAACGAACATTTTCTTTATGTTTTTCGTAAGCATTTTTGCTGGATTTGTGCCTATTAAAGATTTAGGTCACATGGTAAGCATCGGAACCCTATTTGCATTCTCACTAGTTTGCATCGGAATTATCGTAATGCGTAAGAAAATGCCGGATGCTCATAGAGCATTCAAAGTGCCTCTTGTGCCATTTATCCCGATTGCAGGGGTTGTGGTTTGTGGTTACTTGATGTTTTCACTAAACATGGAAAGCTGGTGGCGATTGCTGATTTGGCTAGCTTTAGGAATGATTATTTATTTCTTCTACGGTAAGAAAAACTCAAAACTCAATCAAGAATAAAAAAATTATTTCATAAAAAAAATCCGATTCAAATGAATCGGATTTTTTGTTATTTGCTTTCTGCATTCAAAATTCTTTCCACTACTGTTTTCTCTTTAAAAGGAAGTTGTGGTAAAATATCGTTTTTAAACGTTTCTTTATATTCCTCATTCTCGATTAATGTTTTGATTTGTTCTTTACAGAAACGAGCCAATCGCCATCTGAAATGAGCACTTCCATAAGCCAAACTCTTGAAAACATCTTTCGTATATAACTCAAAGTTCAACAGTTTTTCTAAAGCACTTTGTCTAGTGATAGCATCATAATTGGTTCCTGAAAGTCTTAAAAGAGCATAGTAATCTTTCACTTGTTGCTCATCATTGTCATGAGTCACAAAAGAAAGCGAATGATGTAATATCTCTAGATTTCGTCCGTCTGAACCTATCCAATTTTCCGAAAGAGTGACATATTTTTCTCGTTGACTTTCAAAATTCGTCCAAAGGTTGAATAAAGCAATTTCTTTGGTAATGTATGAATCATCATTCAAAAGTGTTTCATATTTGGCTCTAAAGCTTTCTGGAATTTCCCTTAAAGTAACTGCAACCGCTTGTCTTACTTTGATATCATTCGTAGCCATAGCTACTTCCAAGAAGTCTTTTTTCTTTTCAAACTCAAGTGAAGCCGTTTGATAAATCAACAACTCTTTAATCGGGTAATAAGCATCACTTTTCAGGATTTTGAGGATTTTCTTTTTGTCTTTTTCAGGATTCAAAGGTTTTTCGCTCAAATCCATATACGTTCTGATAAACTCATTTTTACGTAAAAGCTTTGTGGCTTCTTCTTTTTGAAAAACATGAGTTTCTAACCAGTTTTTGCTAAATGTTTCCGTATCAAAATCAGACACAGCTTCGATTTCAGTAAACAAATCTTGGGTTGTTACGTTTTTAAATCCGTGTTTTTGAAGGTAGGTTTTTACAGCCAAACGAAACTTTTCCGGGCCAATCGCTTCACGAATCACATGCAAAGCCCAAGCTCCTTTTTGGTAATAACT
>JBEBUB010000146.1:0-5320 GCA_040393445.1 Flavobacterium beibuense | reverse complement strand
GGACAAAATCGAATATGGTTCTACGCGTTTGAGGTGTAATTTTATTTGCCATGAACTTTTTTAAAGAAAATAAGCAAACAGTTCATTGTTGGTCCAAATATAATCAGTTTGCAAACCGCGCGCGAATACCATACATCAAGGAACTCACTTTACCTGCTATATCCATTTTTTTTTCTAAATTATTATAGCCTTAGCGTAATGGATTATTCACAAATATACAACTAATGTGATTATGCCGCATCTCTATTTCTGCCCATATAGGGGTAGACTCTCGGCTACTGGCGAATTGTTCTGTTCTTGTAGTATCAGATTTAAGGTATAAACTCTGAAAAATATTAGTAATATTGGTTTAAATAAACGCTCTAATTTTTATGACTACTTCTGCATTATTTGGATCAGGTGTCTCATACATCTCCGGTATCCCTGGGATCGGATCGATAACGGAAAGGGTTTTAAATGGTGACGGTATTGGTAGGCAAGGTGATTCATCCTATTACATAAACGGGGGACAGTCGTTTCTTCAGCATCATGTTACAGATAACCTTAAATTGATTGATTACTTAAAATCAGACATCGACCAATTCTACTCGCAATTAAACAAAAGTCATTACACGAATTACGAAGACATTTATTACGTATTAAGGCAAATCAAGGACTCTTTCAACTTTGAGTTCGAAAACCCTGCTGTAAATTGCCTCCTGTCGAAATTGTACTCAATAGAAGGACTTAATGCAGAACGCCTTCCTGGAGTGGTTCAGGAAGCGACCAAATATATAGAGTGTGTAGTATGGCAAATGATTGCGCGTCGGGATTTTACAGTTGACCAATATGCCATAATTCCAGACCTCGTTACCCAAATGAACCTTCGAAACATAATTAGCCTAAATCATGACTTGGTTCTTGATAAGTACTTGTCCGATAATAAAATATCTTACGACGATGGCTTCGAAATAAGAGCTCACAAGTTTCCGCAATGGTTGGGGATTCCCAAGGAAACCGCGAACATCAGGTATTTGAAATTACACGGTAGTGTAGATTGGTTTGAGGTTGGCGTCGAAAAACCATATCGACGCGAAGAAATTCTTAAACTACCTACGAAAATATATGTTGAGAGAATTCGTGATTTGGATGACTCACTTTGGGGAGTGACGGACGGAACGCCCAAACTTCTAATAGGCACATTTAATAAGATGTTGGGATACTTAAGTGATATATTTGAAGTACTATACGATTCGTTTAAAGAGCGACTAAAGGAAACTAATGTTCTGATTGTTTCTGGATATGGCTTTGCCGATAAGGGCATAAACACCCAGCTGTCATATTGGTTGAATAATGATTATGCCGAAAAAATGATAATCATACATCCTTGCCTTGATGATTTGCTGCAAAATGCACGAGGCAACTTTCACTTAAATATTTTCAACGGGGACCGGAAACACGACAAGGTGGAGTTTATAAATAAAAAGTTCGAGGATACAGCGGTGACAGAAATTCAAGAGGCTATTTCGTTAGCAAAATAGACATGGCGTTCATTGAATTATTCTTATACTTTAAATAAATTTTCACATCAAAACAACTCACCATGCACGGACTTCGGCTCATCATTGCCCAGGGGCGCCAGACTATCCCAAGTGAACGGCTCGCAGTGAGGCTTGCCATCGGGGCGGTCGGGATACCCGCGGAGGGTATATACAGGGAAGTATTCCAACTCGCGGGCGGGGATTTAGGTCTGCTGACTCAGTGTCCGGGAACAGCTAAGGGGGATGCTGTTCATGACCATTGAGCTCCATTGGAAGGTTGCCACTTTTTTGTGTGAAATTTTGTCAACGTCTTTAATATTATTAATATTATAACTTTACTCCGAAAATTATCAGACTATAAATTAATGCAGAATGACTTTTGACGAAAACACAACCAAAATTATACTTGCCATTGTAGGTATTGTCACCATTGCTTTAGGTGGTTCCTGGATTGCAATAAGAAAAAGTAAAAAACGCACCAATACTGTCAGCCAAAAAAATATTACAATCACAGGAAAAGGAAAAGTTGTAGGTGGAGATGATAATTCAATCAACTGATGTTCGACTCTAGTCAAAAAGGAATAGAGATTGGTGGTGACAATAGTAAGGTTGTCGGGGGCAATGATTTATCTTCAACAAATCATTATCATAACTATACAAAACAAACTAAGCTGTCGAAACTTTTTGATCGGCTGAATGAAGAGTATAATGCTGATAATAGGATTGATGAGATAAATGATGACTTGCAACGCTATCTATTAGATCGAGATACGATTGGTTTAGAACAAAAATTGATAGATGGAAATATTGCTCATATTTATGAGGATGCAATGTGGTTGAAGGAGGAGTATGCAAAAAAATTGACTAAATATGTCTTCTTTGAGCCTGCACAACAGATACACGCTTATCTTTTAGCAATTGTAATAGAGAAATTTAGAAATCTAATATACCCTCTGTTCAGGGAGGGTAAATCTGAGGCTGAAATTATGCGAGCCATTTCTGAACAAATAAATGCGCCATTGTTAGGTATTATCTGCGAAGAGGGCTGTAATGATGTGATGGGCTTGAGTGCTACAGATATTGATGGAATGGTTTATTATCTTACCGGCAGATGCCATATTAAATGGAGTATATGATTGTATATCATCCTGCTTTTGACCTATACCATTCTGTTTATCGAATGTTGCAAATACTAATCCATTTCGACAGAAACGATTATGTTGAAATTGAACGGCTTAGAATATGGGACTTCTATTTGTTGTTCCCAGATAAAATGAGTACTATTAAATTGAAACGCACAGAAAAGGATATCAAGGAATTGATCAGAAATTATATTCCAAAGAGTGATAATCCTTACGAACTTTTAATGGATAACCGAAAGGTTTTTGAAAAAATTAAGCCATACCAATTGGGCGCATTAAAGTGTTTGGCATCCTATGGCATAATTGATAAAAATTATCTAAATAACAATAGAGTTACAATTATTTCAAAGGAAGTTCTATCAACCTATTCATCTAAATTTAAGTCGCTTAGTTCCAAAGAAAGGAATACAATAGGCCTTTTGACTTCGCATTTTTATTTGATGTCATTATACGGTGAAAATGGGTTGAAAGAAAGAACACAATTATTAGAAAGCAGGTACGATGCATAATAATCTTTTTTTGAATAGGCTACTAATCAATACGCGTGATGGTCAAATAGCCTATGATGAAATATTTCACAAAGGAATTAATATTATAAATGGAGATAATAGTAGTGGTAAATCCACGATCTCTCATTTTATCTTTTATGTATTGGGTGGATATTTTAATGATTGGGTGAAGGAAGCAAAGAAATGTAAAGAGGTTTTTGCTGAAGTTGAAATGAATAATGCTGTTTTCACTGTGCGTAGGGAAGTAAATATCAATCTAGAAACTAATAAAGGCAACGCGATGGAGCCTATCTATATTTATTGGGGGCCAATGGTTGATGGACGTAGCTCGCCCGACAGCGAATGGCAGAAGTTTAATTACAATTCCTCTGCTGAAAGAAAAAGTTTTTCAAATGTCTTTTTTGAAAAGCTTGATCTGCCAATTGTGAAAGGAGACAGTAATATCACTTTTCACCAAATATTGCGCCTTTTGTATGTTGATCAGGAATCTCCTACCAGCTCTTTATTTCTATATGAGCAATTCGATACCACACTAACCAGAGAGACTGTCTCAGATTTACTGCTAGGGGTTTATAGTCAGGCTTTGTATGACGCTAAGACAAGAAAAGTGGAGGCTGATAAAGAGCTTGATGATGTTAAGCGTGAAATAAAGGTAATCAAGCAGTTTATCCCAAATGAACTTAATCTTTTCCCAGCACACATTCTTCAACAGATAACTTCAAAAGAGGCTGAAATATTTAAAATTGAAGAAGAGCTTATTCAATTGCAGGAAAAAAATAAGGTTGTAAGATATACCGCTAACACCAAATTGGCATTTGAACAACTTACGCAGGAATCCATTGCGCAAAGAGCTGTTATCCTCGATTTGGAATCAAAGATTACTTCGCTTAAATATGAAATTGAAGATTCCAGTTATTTTATAGAAACACTTGAAGCAAAAATAAAAGCGATTAGAAACTCCATTCTGACAAGAGAATTTTTAGGTGATTTCCCCCTGGATTATTGTCCTGAGTGCCTCTCTGATTTGAAGGCACCAGTACTTGCTTCGGCTTGCAAGCTCTGTAAGGAACCAATAGATCAAAGTTTCGGAATCACCCAAGCGAGAAAAATTGAGCAGGAACTAAGTTTTCAGATTAAGGAATCAAAAAGCCTGATGATTAAGCGCAATCGCGATTTAATTGAATTACAATCCAAAATGGATTCCGAGAGGATTAAATTGAAGCAGATACAAACTAAGGTTAATTCTTCATTGAAAGATGTGAAGTCGATAAGAGATGAAAAAATAGATCAACTTTATGTAGATAAAGGCTTTGTAGAAGGAGAGATTTTACAACTCAGAACCTTGTTGGAGAATGCCGAACTTTACCAGAAGCTAGTCAAAAAGCGGGATGAACTTGATCAGGAAACAAGCTTTCTAGCAGCCTCAATTAAGAAAATGGTGGGCGATCAGGAGAAGTTAAAAGCGACTGTTAATAGTGCAATCGAAAAAGAAGGACTATATCTTTTAAACAATGATTTAGAAAGACAGCAGGATTTTAAAGCCGCTAAGGAGTTCAATATTGATTACCGAAATAACCTAGCCTTTATTGCTGATAAAGATGCTAAATATTCTGCAAGTTCTAATTTTTATTTAAAAACTGCTGCGCGTTTTGCCATTTTCTTGGCATCTCTTTCTATTGAAAAAATGCGATATCCGAGATTTATACTTTGCGACAATATGGAAGACAAAGGAATTGAGCTTTCAAGAGCACATAATTTTCAGAAAATAATTATAGAAGAGGCAGAGAAATTTGATAATGATAATTATCAAATGATATACACTACATCGTATCTTCCTGTGGATTTGGAAGATAGTTCTTACATTGTTGGCGAATATTATACCAAACGAAATCCGAGTCTAAAAAATGTTTAGCTGCAACGTTGCAAGACAGTATGAAAAACTACCTGTTATAACATGTAGAAATCTCCTATATAGCAACTTTTTCCTCTCATGACTGAAATTTTATACCTGTATTCAGCTTTATTTGAGAAGATTCTTTGCATCTAATATTTTCTCATAATCCTCTAAAAAGTTCGACATTTCGCACATTCCCTGTACGAAAGGCCGCTCAAATTGGGCGGCTTTTTTGCGTTTCGCTGGAAACGGTTG
>JBEBUB010000145.1:0-5385 GCA_040393445.1 Flavobacterium beibuense | reverse complement strand
ATCAATCACTTCCGAATCGGTGAAGCTGCTTTTTTTGGTGTGAGTCCGTTAGATAACAAACCGTTCAAAGAGCTGGAAACTGATGTTTTTGAATTCAAAGCCAACATCATTGAGTTGGAATACAAAAAACTAGTCCCTGAAGGGAAAATCGGGGATGCAAATATTGGCCATACAGCTGATTTTGATAAAAAGAATAAAGGAGTAAAATCCTATAAAGCTATTGTCGATTTTGGTCTATTGGATGTAAATCCGGACGATATTGAGTTTCTGGATGATAGTTTGAGCTTTGTGGGAATCACCTCAGATATGTTGGTAATTGACATTGGTAACAATAAAGACGAAAATAATCAAAAGAAATATAGCGTAGGGGATACGATTGGTTTTAAAGCCAATTATATGGCTGTCGCCAGATTACTCAATTCTAAATTTATTGATAAGAAATATTTTTAAATGACGTCAAATTGACATAAGATCTGTAGCTAAATGTCTGAAATACAAGTCAAAAAGGCAGTTTTTTTGGTGTTGGTATCTTATTTGACTAGTATTTAGCACAAACATATTAAGTAATAGGAGTTAAGTTTTATTTAGTTTGGTTAAGTTAATAGAAAAATCCCTGAGTTCGACTGAGCTCAGGGATTTTTTATGGAGTGAAATGTTAGATTAAAGCACGCCTACTTCAACCATACATTGTTTCATCATTTGATACGTTCTTTCGATATCGTTATCTAAACCGATAGAGAAACGGATAAGTCCGTCTGTAAGACCCATTTCTTTTTGTTCTTCCATCGGGATTTCTGATGAAGTCGAGCTTCCAGGAGCAGAGAACAATGTTTTATAGAATCCT
Organism: Flavobacterium beibuense; assembly: GCA_040393445.1. GTDB lineage: Bacteria > Bacteroidota > Bacteroidia > Flavobacteriales > Flavobacteriaceae > Flavobacterium > Flavobacterium beibuense_B. The sequence continues at coordinate 4,541 of JBEBUB010000145.1, read as the reverse complement.
AAACTTACTGCTAAGTAACCCAAGTTACGTTCTTGCATAAGCTCCATCACTTTGTTTGCTTTCTCAAGATTTCCGGCATCAAGAGTAAACATACCGCCAAAACCGAATTCATGGTTTAGCATTTTTGAATAATGCTCATGAGAGTGATGAGATTTTAATCCCGGATATACTACACGAAGACCATCTTGCTCGAATTTCTCAGATAAATATTGAGCATTACGGCTGTGTTGTTTGATACGGATAGGAAGCGTACGAAGGTTTTTCAAAATGCTAGCTGCTCTAAGGCTATCCATAGTAGAACCTAAAAGCATACAAGCTCCTGTATTTACGTCTTTTAACTCGTTGATAAAAGCAGCAGAAGCACAAATAACTCCACCTACAGTGTCGCTACTTCCGTTGATAAATTTCGTAAGACTGTGAATCACCACATCTGCACCCAATTTAGCTGGAGAAACAGAAAGTGGAGAGAACGTGTTGTCAACTACTAATTTGATATTGTGTTTTTTAGCGATTTTCGAAAGAGCTTCAATTTCAGCTACTTCCAAAAGTGGGTTACTTACGGTTTCGCAGTATAGCATTTTTGTTTTTGGAGTGATTGCTTTCTCTACTTCCTCAAGTTTAGTGATATCCACAAAATTGATATTGATATTGAATTTTGGAAGGAATTTTTTCATGAAAGCATACGTTCCACCATAAATCGTACGGCTAGAAACGATTTCGTCACCAGCTCCACAAAGTTGAAGCAATACCGGAGTAATAGCTCCCATACCTGAAGCAGTAACTGTAGCACTCTCTGTACCTTCCATAGCCGCTAGAGCTTGGCTCAAATAGATTCCGCTTGGGTGAGAGTGACGAGAGTATAAATAACAACCTTCTTGATTACCTTCAAAAGTATCAGACATTGCTTTTGCTGATAAGAAAGTAAACGTTGAAGAATCTGATATAGATGGATTCACACCTCCGAATTCTCCGAAGAATTGTATATCCTGAATTTTGTTTGCCGGATCGAACATAATTTTATTTTTTAAGATTAAAGATTTCTTTCTTACAAAGGGAATAAATATTAAAATAAAAAACAACGGAATGGGTTTACTTTAGATTATTTTTCTTTGTATATGTTCTTTGCTAGAAAAATAGTCTATATTTGTTTTTATAAATTCGGTTTTATAAAAAATGTTATTAGATTCTACAGACAAGAAATTGCTTCAGTTTTTACAGCAAAACAGCAAACAGACCACCAAAGAGCTTTCGGTGAAATTAAATCTTTCGGTTACAGCAGTTTATGAGCGAATCAAAAAGCTAGAGAAGCAAAAGGTCATCAAGCAACACACGGTTTTATTAGACAAGAATAAGATTGACCGAGCTTTTACGGTTTTTTGTCATGTGAAACTCATTCAGCACAGCAAAGAAAACATCATTGAATTTGAGAAAGAAATCAACAAACTCAATGAGGTTTTGGAGTGTTTTCACGTAAGTGGCGATTATGACTATATCCTAAAAGTTTGTGTCTCGAATATGGATGAGTTTCGTGAGTTTTTAGTAACCAAACTCACAGCCATCAAAAATATAGGCAGCACACAAAGTAGTTTTACGATTGGAGAAGTGAAAAATACGACCGAATTTACTCTGTAATCGGGTTGTTTTTAGCTTTTTTACTCCCTTCATAAATCTCATATTTCAACAAACGTGCTTCGAGTTTACCGTTGAAGAGTTTGATTTTTCGAGATGGTCTGAGCCCCACAAATTTTAAGGCCTCTAGGTTGGCCGTAATAAACCAAGCTTCGGTATTCGGATAACTTTGTTTGAAGGTGTCTCCGATTTCTTGATAAAAACGTTCTAAATCTATATCCAAACGTTCTCCATAAGGCGGATTGAAGAGCATAAACAATTTCCCGTCAGATTGTTTTTTGGTCTCAAAAAAGTTCTGTTGTTGAATCGAAACGTATTCGTCTAGATTCGCATTTTTGATGTTGTCTTTGGCTTTAGCTACAGCCGAAGGAGCTTTGTCGTAACCTTTTATAGTATAGTGGAATTCTCTGGTTTTCTTTAATAACGACTCCAAAATCATATCAAAAAGGTCGTTATCCCAATCGTTCCATTTCTCGAAAGCAAATTCTTTTCGGTTGACATTAGCAGGAATGTTACAAGCAATCATAGCGGCTTCGGCCAAAATAGTTCCGCTACCACACATTGGGTCTATAAAATCAGATTGTCCGTCCCATCCGGCCAGTAAAAGCATACCTGCAGCTAAAACTTCATTTATCGGGGCAATATTAGTAGCCGTACGGTAACCTCTGTGGTGAAGCGAACTTCCTGAAGTATCCAGAGAAACCGAACAAACTTCTTTCTGAATATGAATGTTGATTCTCAAATCCGGGAAATCTTTGTCGATACTTGGTCGTTTCCCGAATTTGTCTCTAAACTGATCAACGATAGCATCTTTGGCTTTTAGCGCCACAAATTGTGAGTGGTTAAACACTTCAGAATTTACGGTAGTATCTATCACGAAAGTATCATTGGCCGATAGGAATTCACTCCAATCAATACTTTGAATACCTTTATAAAGGCTTTGCTCGTTGAATGCACGAAATTCTTTGATAGGTTTCAGGATTTTCAAAGCTGTTCTCAAGGCCAGATTGGCTTTATACATAAAACCTTTATCGCCAACAAAGCTCACCATTCTCACTCCAGTTTCTACATTGGCAGCTCCGAGGTTTTTAAGTTCTTGAGCCAGTATTTCTTCAAAACCAAAAAAGGTTTTGGCTATCATTTTAAAATTGTCTTTCATAAGTTTACAGTGTTCAGGAGATAGTGAACAGTCGCACAGTCTATTTTGAGTGCTAGAATTCTATATTAAATATCTTTCTTAAAAGTTTTTCTTCTTTTGTGAGTTTCCGGATTAAAGTTTTTCCACAAAAGTTGGATTTTTTTGTTCTCTTCCAATTGCGGATTGGTTTCTATCCATTCGATTTGGTGCTTTTTGTAGGTAGCATAAAGTTCTCTGAACATGAGTGAAGTAACCCCTTTGTTTTGATAATCAGGGTGAACACCAATCAAATAAAACTCTACATTTTTACTGTGCTTGAGAGCTTGTATAAGATGCAAGAAACCAATAGGATAGAGCCTTCCGTGAGCTTTTTGGAAAGCTTTTGACAAAGATGGAATCGTAACAGCAAAAGCAATGAGTTCTTTGGTCGAGTTGTTTACAACGCATGAAATAAACTCAGGGTTGATAAGTGGTAAATATTTCTTTTTGTAATGTTCTATCTGGAACTTTTCGATAGGCACAAAACTTTGTAAATCTTTATAGGATTCGTTTAGCAAAGCAAACATTTTGTCTGCATAAGGCATAATTTCTTTGGTCGTCTTGAAGTTGAGCGAAGACACATCATAACGCTTTTCAATCACTTTTGATAGGGCAATAACATTGTCAATATTCAAGCCCTTCATGCTGAATTTATACTCCAACCATTCGGCTTGTTTCACAAAACCGAGTTGCTCTAAATGTTTCGGGTAATATTCATAATTATAAAGTCCAATCATCGTAGCGATTTGGTCGAAACCGTCAGTGAGCATACCGGCTTTATCCATATTCGAAAAGCCAACAGGGCCTTCTATATATTCCAGATTATGAGCTTTACCGATTTGAGCTACTTTATCTAACAAGGCTTTGGTAACTTCGATATCGTCAATGACTTCAAACCATCCGAAACGAACCTTTGATTTTTTGAGTTGTTCGATTTCAATTTTGTTGATAATAGCAGCTACTCTACCCACAACTCTTTTACCTTTATAAGCCAAAAGAAAATGAGCCTCTACATTTTTGAAAATCGGATTTTTTTTCGAGAAACTACGAAGTTCGTCTTTGATAACGGGTGGCACCCAATAAGGATTGTTTTTGTACAGCCTGAAAGGCAGGCGTACAAACCGCATTAAATCTCTTCGGGTTTTGGCTTCTTTAATCGTTATCATGGGTTGGTTGGTTTTTATTCTTGAGGAGCTTCTGGTGTTGATTCTTCTTTTTTAGATTTTTTATCTTTTTTTCCACCTTCGTCAGCTTTTATGGTGTCAAAAATAATTACATCTTTATAGTTGAGGGTAAACCTCCAAGATACGCCAATTCCTCCGTATAAAATATCAGGAGTGTCTTTAAAGTTTTTTCCGGCCGAAATATCAAGTTGGAAGTCATCATTGAGCAGATAAGCAACTCCACCTCTGAGTAGGTTATCAGCATAAAATTCGCTGTCGTAAGCTTGATATTCTACAAATCCGCTCCATTTTTCGTTTAAACTTTTGGTTACCGTAAATATAGCCCCAAGAGTAGGATAATCTGTAGTGAAGCGATCTGCAAAAAGATTGGTTACAAAAACCCAACCTCCTGTAAATTGATTTTGCAAAATAAGCATCGCTTTTGGGCTTACTTTAGGGTCTGTCTCAAAAGTATAAGGATTATCAAACAGGTTCAGATTAGCTCCTGCATAAAACGAAACAGCAGGAATAAACTGTCTCCATTGGAATTTCTGGTTGGCTTTCCAGCTATA
>JBEBUB010000144.1:0-5549 GCA_040393445.1 Flavobacterium beibuense | reverse complement strand
GTTATTTTTTACTTTAGCACCTGATATAATAATTGTTAGAACTAATATTAGTTACGTTAAAGGTAATAATTATAAGATATATGAAGATATAAATACCTTCTTTCTTAATAAGAAAAATTATTATTAAAGTTGAAAACTAAAATTTTAATCCATAAAAAATAAAACTATGAACTATTATGCAGAAATTATACTCTTAGCTTTTTTGGCTATATCTTTTCTTCAGTCTGGTATAGATAAAATAACTGATTGGACCGGGAATGTAGAATGGTTAAAATCTCATTTTTCTAAAACTATTCTCAAAAATCAAGTGCCTTTTTCTTTAGGGATAATCCTAACTCTGGAAATGATTTCTGGAATTTTAGCAATTATCGGAATTGTTTCACTCTTGAAAAACGGAAATACAGAAATTGCTTTGATGACTGCTATTATCTCGTCTGTAACATTACTAATGCTACTTTTAGGTCAACGTTTGGCAAAAGATTATGACGGAGCCAGAACTATTGTGATTTATATGATTCCGGCTGTGTTTTTAGTTTATTTATTGCAATAATTCTATGAAAGGTATTCTTACAATTTTGTTATTGGTCATATCGAATACCTTTATGACCTTTGCTTGGTATGGTCATTTGAAGTTTGCTGAATGGAAACCTACTCAAAAATTAGGTTTAATAGCAATTGTACTAATCAGTTGGGGAATTGCTCTATTTGAATATATGTTTATGGTTCCCGCTAACAAAATGGGTTATGAAGGGAATGGAGGTCCTTTTACTTTATTACAACTCAAAGTAATTCAAGAGGTGGTAACACTAGTTGTTTTTTGTCTTTTTACACTTCTGCTTTTTAAAACTGAAACCTTTCGACTTAATCATCTGATTTCGTTTGCATTCCTGATTTTAGCAGTATACTTCATGTTTAAAAAATAATTGTTGATTACACTAGTTATAGGTTATTAGTGAGATTTAAAACCTAATAACCTATAACTAACAACTCATTTCCTCTTGTTAATTCAAATTTACAATAGATTGATTTACTGTTAATTGTATGTTAACAGAAATTGTTGATATCTTTCAGTAACTAATCAAAAGTATTTGTAAAAGTTGAGTGAAAATTTATACTTAGAAATTTGATTTTGATTTCCAAATTTAGTTATCAAAAATTATAGAATTTTATCAGCAACAATCTATGAGTTTTTCAACAATAAAAAGTTTTTGACTTATTAAAAATTTCTATCAGAAATACATTATTCACGATTGTTGATAACAATTTAAAAGAGCTTGATTTTCAAATCAAATTACTATAAAATATATGTTGATTACTTTGTATAACTAAGTATATCTGTAAAAGCAAGTATTTTCAAAAAACTTATTTCAACTATTAACACACCATACCAACACACCATTTTTTAAAATTTTTAAAATTTCTTTTTTGTTGTATTTAAATAGTTGTTGAAAACTCTCAGATGATTTTCTGTTTTGTTTTTTTGATGGATGAATAAATGTTCTATGTAGGGTTATATATTTAAAAATATTTAAAAATATAGATAGTATATCTTTAATTTTCTATTTTTACGGGTTATAAAGCAGAGATATGAATAGCATAGACCTTATATACAGTAAATTAGAACAATTTATACGAAAGTATTATACCAATCAGCTTATAAAAGGAATTTTCTTTTTTATAGGTTTAGGGTTGTTATACTTTTTGTTTACGCTTTTTATTGAATATTTCTTATGGCTAAAACCTATTGGCAGAACTATATTATTTTGGTTATTTGTAGCAGTAGAACTGGTTTTGTTCTTTAGATTTATATGTTTTCCACTGTTTAAATTATTTAAAATTCAAAAAGGAATTAATTATAAAGAAGCTTCTAAAATCATCGGAAATCACTTTTCTGAAGTCAATGATAAGCTTACTAATTTTTTACAATTAGCTGAAAATCAAGAAAAATCAGAATTACTTTTAGCTTCGATAGAACAGAAAGCTCATAATCTGAGTCCGGTTCCTTTTACCAATGCGGTTGATTTTAAAAAGAGTTTGAAATATTTACCTTTTGCTCTGATTCCTGTTTTATTTTTCTTATTGTTTTTTGTAAGCGGAAATGCTGATGTGATTACTCAGAGTATGAATAGGGTAGTACATTACAGCCAAAAATATAACCCTCCGGCTCCTTTTGAATTTTTTATTCACAATTCAGATCTTAAAGTAAAGCAGGGCGATGATTTTATTCTAAAAGTTAGTACTCAAGGAAAAGTAATTCCTGAAAAAGTGATGATTTCTTTTGGAAACGAAAGTTATTATCTTGAAAATACAAATGTTGGAGAATTTCAATATCGTTTTTCTAAACCAGCTAAAGATATAAGTTTTCATATTCAAGCCAATTCCGTTAGTTCAGACGAGTATGTGCTGAAAGTTATTGAAGTTCCTGTGATTGCTAACTTCGAAATGCAACTGAATTTTCCGGCTTATTTAGGTCGAAAATCTGAAATCGTAAAAGGAACCGGAAATGCTATGATTCCGGAAGGAACCAAAGTTACTTGGAAGGTAAATGCTCAAACAACTCAAAATGTAGAGTGGGAGAGTGGTGATGTTATAAATGATTTTTCTATGGAAAAAGAGTCATTTATTTTTAGAAAAAATATTTTAGAAAATACAGATTATCAAATTCTTACTTCGAATAAAAATGTAAAACATTACGAAAAATTACAATACAGATTAGGTGTTATAAAAGATGCTTTTCCAACTATTACTGTTGGAAATTTACCGGATAGTTTAGGAATATCTTCTAAGGTTTTAGTAGGTGAAGTTTCTGATGATTACGGACTTACGAAACTTCAAATCGTTTATTACAAAAAATCGAATCCTGATTTACATTACAAATACATTCTTCCTTTAAACAAAAGTGTTTTTGATAGATTCCACTATACTTTTCCAACTGGTTTAGATATCGAACAAGGTGTGGAATATGAATATTACTTCGAGGTTTTCGATAATGATGCTATTCATAATTTTAAAAGTAGTAAATCTTCGGTTTTTTCTCACAGAGAACTCACACAAGCTGAAAAGCAAGACGAAAACCTAAAGCAACAATCAGAGAATCTAAATAGTTTATCAAAATCGATTAAATCGCAAGAAAAGCAGCTTTCTGAGCTTGAAAAGTTCAAACAGCTAGACAAAGAAAAGAAAACACTTGATTTTAAAGATCAAAAGAAGATTGATGACTTTTTGAAAAGACAACAGCAACAAGAAGAAATGATGAAGTCTTTTTCTGAGAAGTTGAAAGAAAATCTATCAGAATTTAATCCTGAAAAAGAAGATGAACACAAACAACTCCTTGAACAACGTTTAGAGAAAACCCAAGCTGAGATTGAAAAAAATCAGAAACTTTTGGATGAACTCAAAGAGTTATCAGACAAATTAAAGAAAGAAGAGTTGTTTGATAAAATGGAAAAGTTCAAACAAAATGCAAAGTCACAACAAAAGAGTCTCGAGCAATTGGTTGAACTTACCAAACGTTTTTATGTAGAGAAAAAAATGGAAAAGATTGCTTCAGATTTAGAGAAGCTGGCTGAAAAACAAGATAAGTTATCCGAAAAATCAGATAAAGAAAATACGTCTGAAAAGCAAAACGAACTCAATAAAGAGTTTGATAAAATTCAAAAAGATATAGACGACCTCAATAAAGAAAACAAAGAGTTGAAAAACCCTATGGAACTTCCGACAGATAAAAAAGAGGAAGAAAAAATTGAGCAGGATATGCAAAAGGCAGAAGATGATCTGAAGAAAGAAAATAAAAAAGATGCCAAACCAAAACAGAAAAGTGCTGCTCAAAAAATGAAAAAGATGAGCGAAAAAATGCAATCAATGATGATGGAAATGTCTATGGAGCAAATGGAAGAAGATTCAAAAATGCTTCGTCAGATTCTGGATAATTTATTGGCTTTTTCGTTTTCTCAAGAAGATGTGATGTTGAGATTTAAAGATGCAAAACCAAAGAGCCCTTCTTATGGAAACTTCTTGAAAACACAACATAACTTAAAAACTCAATTCAGGCACGTTGATGATAGTTTGTTTGCTTTATCGCTCAGAAACCCTATGATTAGTGAAGAAATCAATAAAGAAATTGGAAATATTCATTACAACGTAGATAAATCTTTAGAAGAATTAGCTGAAATGAAAATCCCGAAAGGAACTTCACATCAACAATATACGGTTACTTCGGCTAATAAATTAGCTGAGTTTTTGAGTAATGTTCAAGATCAAATGCAAATGCAGATGCAAGGAGCCGGAATGCCAAAACCAGGAAAGGGTGGAGAAGGTGATATGCAACTTCCGGATATTATGAAAAAGCAAGGTGAACTTTCTGAAAAAATGAAAAAAGGAATGGAAAAAGGAGAACAGGAAGGTGAAGGTAAAGAAGGTGAAAAAGGAAATACAGGAGAGCAACAAGGTGGTGAAGGAGGAGATGGTGAAGGTAATGCTGGAATGTTGTATGAAATTTATAAAGAACAACAAATGCTTCGTGAGGCTTTACAAAAGCAACTCGAAAAGCAAGGAATGGGTGGAGCAGGGCAAAATGCAACCAAACAAATGCAAGAAATAGAAAAGCAATTATTGAATAAAGGTTTTCAAAATTCGGTTTTACAGAAAATGCAAAACCTGAAACATGAGCTTTTGAAACTTGATAAAGCTATGAAGCAGCAAGGTGAAGATGATAAAAGAGAATCGAATACGAATCGAAAAGAGTATAACCAGAATACAAAAGCTATTGACCCGAAACTACAAGAATATCTTAATAGTATCGAAATTTTAAATCGAGATGCCTTACCTTTGCATCCGATTTATAATCAAAAGGTTCAACAGTATTTTAAAAAATAGAGATTATTTTACAGAGATTCTCATAGTACTGAGTTATACTAAATATTTTTTATAAAAAACAAATATAAACTCTGTGAATCTCTGCGTTACCTTTGTGAACTCTGTGTAACTAAATAAACATGATAGTATTCAACTACGAAACTGAATTTCAGTTAGATAACGAACAAAAATATCAAAATTGGTTAACTGAAGTAATCGAGTCTGAAGATAAGGAGGAAGGAGAGATTAATTACATCTTCTGTGATGATGATTATTTGTATGAAATTAACGTTCAATATCTTGAACATGAAACACTTACAGATATAATTTCGTTTGATTATACTCTTGGAAACCTTATTTCAGGCGACATCTTTATTTCTATCGAAAGAGTAAAAGATAATGCTCAGGATTTCGGAGTTTCGTTTGAAGAGGAACTTAAACGAGTAATGGTTCACGGTATCTTACACTATTGTGGTTACAAAGACAAAACCGAAGCTGACGAGAAACTCATGAGAGCGAAGGAAGAAGAAAAGATGAAGATGTTCCACGTGGAACTATAATAGTTTTTAATTATTTTAATGAGTAAATATAGTTTTAAAAAAACATTAGTAGTAATAGTTATTTTCTTTGCATCATTTCAATTATTAGTTTTTATATCTGCAATATCTGCTTGCGATTTAATCGTAAAACAGTTA
>JBEBUB010000143.1:0-5555 GCA_040393445.1 Flavobacterium beibuense | reverse complement strand
AAGGTGTGTTTGAATTGGGTTCTGTTTTCGTTTCAAACCAAAAACCCAATGCAGACAGCATTATGAGGGTGGTGAAAGAGAATCTTTCGAAGAACTACGAATATGGTAGCGGTTATAAATACCGAGTTTTTAAAAGAGAGACTTCTCAATTTAAGCCTAAAACCATGGAGGTTGATATCACCAAATCAACAGGCTTTACTAAAAAACAACTCAAAGAAACCAATGAAGAACTTAGAAAATTCACTTCAAGTATCATAAAATATCCACCTACCTCTTATACGGATATACTCTTGGATTATGCTGCTGTTTCTAAAAAAACAGACGATGGCAAAACCACTATAAATGCTAAGGCAGACGTGATTAAAGCGATTCGCTTAGCAGACGAAAGTCGTTCGGCTTCGCTTGAAGCAATAGAAGAATCAGCTACAAAATTGTTTCTAAAACATGTGGATACGACCAAGTTTTATCGTTTCAAAAGTGGTTGGTTTGGCTCTCGTGACACGATCTCTTTAAGTAAAGAATACAACGATAGACAACAAGAAAAGAAAAAGAAAGAAAGAGAAAAAAAGGGAACAATTACTATTGATGTTACCACCAATCTAGAAAACCAAAAATCTAGTGTACGAAATATGCTTCGTCAAAAGACGGCTTTCACCGTGAATAACGAACTGGATTTCGTAAAGCAAACCCAATATTATACTTATACCTTTGATGGAGTATCGTTTTTGGATGACGAAATGGTGTATATCATCGGCTTTAAGCCAAAGAAGAATAAAGCTAAATTCCACGGAAAACTCTATATCTCTGAAACAGATTTTGCTATCGTAAGAGCAGATTTCGAATTAGCCGAAGGCAAAAGACTCAGCGGAATCAACCTGAAGTTAATTTTAGGAGTAAAAGTTTTTGAAGACCACAGCAAAGGAACCTTCCTTTACCGAAAAAATCCAGAAACAGAAAAGTATTATTTGCAATACGCTTCTATCGAAGAAGGGCAATACTTCTACCTACACAGACCTATTAAATTTATTGAATTGGCCGATAAAGACCGTGAAGTGGTAGCCTTTGATATCAAAGTAGAGGGTAATTCATTTGATAAAACAGAGTTCTTGAACATCTCATCTGAGAAAATTACTGAAGCAGAGCTCGAGGCTATCAAAGAAAAAGACTTCGAATACCAAAAGCTGAGAAAGTATGACCCAAGCATCTGGAAAGATTATAACGCTATCGAACCGGTAGAAGAAATGAAGCGTTTCCAAGTGATGGAATAAATTTGATAAACCAATCAAGAATCAATCAGCCTTTCTTTGTCTTTGTCAAAAGAGAGGCTGATTAATTTACTAAAAAAGTCGGTGGCAGAAATCAGCCCTTGAGCTGTAAAGCCATCCTTAATCCAGTATTGATACTGATAACACATGGTGTGAGTGGCTTTGTCATAAAATATTTTAGCCAATGGAATTTCTGTATTGAGTTGATTGGCCAAAGCGATGGCTTGCCCTTCGGTTACCTTTTCTTTTAAAGCATAGTTGGTTTTAAAAGTGATAAATTGTCTGTCGTGGTCAATATCAACCCGAAGCTGATAAATCTGTCTTATCTTGAGATGGTCTGGGGTGAGGTCTTCTACTTTTATTTTCGCATTCTCAAAAAGCGTTTTCAAGTAGTGAAGGTTCACTTGTGAAGGTTTTACAAGACTTTGAGCCATTGATGAAAGCCCGAATAAGAGGATTCCAACTAAAACCGTTTTTCGAAGAAATAGATACTTTTTCATAATTTCCGTTTTTAGTATGTTGATTTACAAAGTTAAACAAAAAAATCCAGTAAGGCGAAGCACAGGTTTTTAAAACAGAGCTGTAAATACTTTAGCGAAATACTATCACCAAGGCTGAATATTTTTTAACTTTGCCAGATTATTCGTTTTCATAACTTTAAACAAACACTATGCAAGACATTATCAATCGTTTTATAAGCTACGTAACCGTAGATACAGAATCAGATCCAAACTCAGATACGACTCCCTCAACTGCCAAACAGTGGGATTTAGCCAATCAACTTGTTGAAGAACTAAAAAGCATTGGTCTTGAAGATGTGACTATAGACGAGAATGCTTATATCATGGCAACCCTTCCGAGCAACGTAGATTACGAAGTTCCGACAATCGGGTTTGTTTCTCACTTCGATACAACTCCTGATTTTACGGGAGCTAACGTAAAACCACAAATCATTGAGAATTATGATGGTAAGGACATCATCTTAAACAAAGAACTAAACATTGTGCTTTCGCCTAGTTATTTCGAAGATTTGTTGCTTTATAAAGGGCAAACGCTTATCACTACAGACGGAACCACACTTCTTGGTGCAGATGACAAAGCCGGAATCACTGAGATTGTTACAGCTATGGAGTATTTGGTGAAGAATCCTGATATCAAACACGGAAAGATAAGAATCGGATTTACTCCAGATGAAGAAATCGGTCGTGGAGCACACAAGTTTGACGTAGAGAAATTCGGAGCAGAGTGGGCTTATACGATGGACGGTAGCCAAATCGGAGAATTGGAATATGAAAACTTTAATGCAGCAGGCGTGAAAGTGACCATTCAAGGAAAAAGCGTTCACCCGGGTTATGCAAAAGGAAAAATGATTAACTCACTTTTAATCGCCAATAAATTTATCTCTAAACTCCCGAAAGAAGAAGTGCCTGAAAAAACCAAAGGTTATGAAGGTTTCTTCCATGTGAGCAACATCAAAGGAAGTATCGAAGAGACAGAAATCGGGCTTATCATTCGTGACCACAGCCGTAAGAAATTCGAGAAACGCAAAAAACAAGTTGAGAAAATCGTAAAGAAAATCAACAAGAAATATGCTTCGAAATTTGGTGGAGACATCATCACAGCTGAGATTAAAGACCAATACTACAATATGAAAGAAAAGGTGCAGCCGGTTTTTCATATCGTAGAAATTGCAGAACAAGCGATGAAAGATTTAGGTATTAAACCAATCATCAAACCAATCAGAGGCGGAACAGACGGTTCTCAACTTTCGTATATGGGCTTGCCTTGTCCGAATATTTTTGCAGGAGGCCACAACTTCCACGGAAAATATGAATACGTTCCGGTTGAAAGTATGGAAAAAGCAACCGAAGTGATTATTAAAATTGCTGAACTAACCGCTCAGAAATATAAATCATAAACTGATTTTACATTTTTATACGAAAGCCCATTCTGAAAAGAGTGGGCTTTTTTGTTGTTGAAAACTTTTTGGCAAAGGCCTCTCGTAACAATCCTAAAACAGAAAATAAAATACACATTTCTGTATAGGTTTTTATCGTAAATATTTCGGAAGCTTCTATGAAATTCCGACAATCATTAAGGATTAATCAAAACCTGAAACCCTTTGAAATTTAACACATTAAAATAGGTTGACAGAGGCGAATTCAAGAAATTTACGTTTTGAGATTTTATAGTGTAAGACCAGTAATCATAAGGAACGGAGGTTTATTTTGGAACGGATAGAAGAGAAATTGAGGATTTTGGCCGATGCGGCAAAGTATGATGTGAGTTGTAGTTCGAGTGGAAGCAAACGCAAAAATAACGGAGGTATTGGCGATGCTTCGTCTTCGGGAATTTGCCACACCTATACCGAAGATGGTCGTTGTGTTTCATTGCTTAAAATCTTGCTTACGAATCATTGCATTTACGATTGTGCTTTTTGTGTAAGTCGTCGCAGTAACGATGTGAAAAGAGCGGCTTTTACGGTTGATGAAGTGGTGGAACTCACGATGAATTTCTATAGACGAAACTACATCGAAGGGCTGTTTTTGAGTTCCGGAATTTTCAAAAATGCAGATTATACGATGGAACGCCTCATGCGAATCGTTAAGAAGTTGCGTCTGGAAGAAAGATATAACGGATACATTCACCTCAAAACGATTCCCGGAGCTAGCGAAGAGCTCATCAAAGAAGCCGGACTTTATGTGGATAGAATGAGCATCAATCTGGAACTCCCCACCGAAGCCGGACTCAAACTTGTTGCTCCCGAAAAAGACCATGATTCGGTTAAAAAGCCGTTGGCATTCGTGCAAAACCAAATTCAGGAATACAAATCAGAATCAAAACTCATCAAACATACACCTCAGTTTGTTCCGGCAGGGCAAAGTACTCAAATGGTGATTGGGGCTACTCCCGAAACGGATTTAGAAGTGATGAACGTAGCCAAAACCTTTTATCAAGACTACAAACTCAAACGAGTGTATTATAGTGGTTATATCCCGATCAATACAGAGAATTCTATGTTGCCACAAGTCGGGACCAGACCACCACTGGTTCGAGAAAATCGTTTATATCAAACAGATTGGCTACTTCGATTTTATGACTTTCAACTAGACGAAATCTTGAACCCGAACCACCAACAACTAGATTTGGATATCGACCCAAAACTGAGTTGGGCACTCAGGAATCCACACTATTTTCCGGTGGATATCAATAGAGCCGATTATAAGCAAATCATCCGTATTCCCGGAGTGGGGAGGCAGTCTGCTATGAAGATTATTCAAGCCAGAAAGTTCGGTAGGCTACACGAATACCAAGTCAAAAAAATGGGAATTGCCTTCAACAGAGCCAGACATTTTATGGTTTGTGCAGATACGCCTTTAACTTTGGGTGCTCCTACGATGGAAGTCGTAAAACACACTATTTTGCAAAGAAGCAACTCCAAAGCACTTAAGTTAGTTGACAACACCCAACTCAGTCTTTTCTAAATGAACTACGTTTTTGACGGGACATATCCGGGTTTTCTGTGCTGTGTATTCGAATTCTTCGAATACAAGGATAAGGTGATTCGTCTATTGGTTGAAGGTGAAGATGCTTCACAAGTTTCAATTTTTGATAGTAGTAAAACCATACTGACAGAATTTGCAAAAGCTCAGAGAGTGCAAATAGGGTTAGATAAACGTTTAGGCAAATCTGAAGCGATGGACTTTTATCGGGTTTTCCTCTCAGAAGACCCTAAGGCTCGAGAAGCAGCCTTTGATTTGATGTGTCAAATATTTTTGGGACAGACCGATGTACTGCGAAATTACGGAGACGACAAAGTGATTTATTTTTCACAAACCCTCAGAAAAGTAAGTCGAGAACGGCATCGAATGAAAGCTTTCGTAAGGTTTAGCAAAAGCAGTGATGGGATGTATGTAGCAACGGTAGAGCCCGATTTCAACGTCTTGCCGTTGATAACCAAATTCTTTAAAGACCGCTATGCTGACCAAAAGTGGTTGATTTATGACGTTAAGCGAAAATACGGTTTGTTGTATGACAAGCAAGCTGTAGTCGAAGTTAGGCTCACTCCACAAGAAAAACAGGCTTTAACCAACGATACGGTCATCACTTTAGACGAAAAAGATGAGCATTACCAAAACCTCTGGAAGAGCTATTTTCAGAGCACCAATATCGAAGCTAGGCGAAATATGAAACTTCACTTGCAATACGTTCCGAGGCGATATTGGAAATACTTGGTCGAAAAGCAGTAAAAGTGTATTATGTATAAGTATTTATATAATTTAATTTCAA
>JBEBUB010000142.1:0-5582 GCA_040393445.1 Flavobacterium beibuense | reverse complement strand
TAAGCCCGACTGCGCAGATGGTACTGCTTTTGTGGGAGAGTATGTCGTCGCCTTTCTTTTGAAAACCCTTCATCAAACGATGAAGGGTTTTTTTGCTTTTATAAAGAATCAAAAATCTATTTTTGGATATCTTTTATTCGATTTTTTGTCTGTATTTTGGATTGAAAACCACTAAAACACTAAATCTATTCCTAAATTGTTTGTGTACAAGATATTAATGTTAGTTATTCTGTAAGTTAGAATTTGGCTGATTTTTGTTGTTGTTTACAATAGAATATGCTCCTTTAGGATATGAAAAAAAGGTTTTAGAGAAGAAAATAATTGAAAGGAATAAGTAGATTTAAGATTAAAAAACATTTACTTCCATTTCGATTTCTATTTCGAATAAATCTAAGATAGTTTTTTGAATGGTTTTAGCTAAGTCATAAATCTCTTTTCCGGTAGCATTGCCGTAGTTTACTAATACAAGAGCTTGTTTTTGATGTACTCCGGCATCTCCGAAACGTTTTCCTTTAAATCCGGCTGTTTCTATAAGCCAACCTGCTGGAATTTTGATTTCATTTTCAGAAACTTCATAAAAAGGCATTTCAGGATATTGTTTTTGTACTTTTTCAAATATTTTTCGAGAAACAACAGGATTTTTGAAGAAACTTCCGCTATTTCCAATCTCTTTAGGATCAGGAAGCTTACTTTTTCTGATAGAAATTACCGCTTTACTAATATCTTGAATTGTAGGATTGGTAATTTCCATCTTTTGGAGTTCGTTTGAGATTACTCCGTAAGAAGTTGAAATTTTGTGGTCTTTCTTAGTGAGTTTTAAAGTAACAGATAGGATAATATACTTTCCTTTTTCTGAATTTTTAAAAACACTTTCTCTATAACCGAATTTACATTCAGTAAGAGTAAATGTATTAACTTCTTGATTTCTAATATTTATAGCTTTACAAGAATCAAAAACATCTTTGAGTTCTACTCCGTAAGCTCCAATGTTTTGAATAGGAGCAGAGCCAATATTTCCCGGAATTAGCGATAAGTTTTCAATCCCTCCAAAGTCGTTTTCAAGGGTCCATAACACGAATTGATGCCAATTTTCGCCCGCTTGAGCTTTTACCCAAACATGATTTTCGTCTTGCTTAACGATCTGAATTCCTTTAAGATTGATATGCACAACCGGTTTTTGAATATCTTGAGTCAGAAGCATATTACTTCCGCCTCCTAACACGAAAATTTCTTCATGTTTATACTTTTCTAAAACAGATTGTAATTCAGAAAGTGAAGAAACCGAGGTAAATTCTTTTGCCTTTACGTCAATTCCGAAAGTATTATAAGATTTTAGGGAGTGCATCGGATTAAAATAATTTCATCACAAACATACGATTTTAATACTGAAAGTAAAAAAGTTCCATAAGCCCTAAAAATTAGCGATTGGTATTCAATTCAGTCGGTGGATAACCAAAATGCTTTTTGAAAGCAAAGGAAAAGTGCGATAGGTTTTCAAAACCTGTTTCCAAATATACTTCAACAGGTTTTTGTTTTTTTTCTGTAATTTGATAATGTGCCAATTCCAGACGCTTTTGTGTAAGCCATCTTTGAGGTGTTGTATGGAACGCTTTTTTAAAATCTCTTTTAAAAGTTGTTAAACTCCTGCCTGTTAAATACCCGAATTTTTCCAAAGGCATATTAAACATATAGTTCTTTTCCATAAACTCAGTAAGGTTTATTTTATGCGGTTCGGAAAAGTCTGCTAAAAGACTGTCAATATCTTCGTCAATGGTTCGCAAAATAGTCAGTGCTTCCGTGATTTTTAACGAAGCTATATTTTCAGGAAAACTTTCCTGCATATCAAAGTACGGTATCAGTGAAGCAAGACAGCTTTCCAATAAAGCATGCTTATTAAAACTCCGGATTTTTTGAACAGAAATTGCTTTGGGACTTACTTTCAAGTTGGTATAAAATTCCCGTAGTTTTTCCGTAGTCAAGTGCATTACTACCGACTTATTGGGCAATCCGTCTTTGGGATAATGGATAATTGTCGCTAACATATTTCTCGGAATAAGAAAAATATCTCCCGCTTTAAACGAATAGTTTTGGTCGGCTTGAATAATTTTTGTTTCGCCTGAAATGAACCATACAAGCATATGGCAGTCAAATAAGACTTCCATTTTAGACAACTTGGCTTCATAACAAAGTTTAATGTCAGGTGTTATGTATTTGAACTGATGTTCCATATTGTTTGTATAGTACAAAGATAAAATTATCAATCGACTTGGAATGTAATACCTGTTAATTCTTCACTTAATTTCCACAAGCGTTTTGCATCTGCTTCATCTAACGAATACGGCTTTACACCTTTTGAAACTTCCTGTCCGATTGATAATCTGGCAATGTCTGTGTCTTCACAATACACACCACCAATATCATTGAGCAACGGATTTGTGGCACACCAGATTGTTGTTGCTGTTCCTTGTGGAATGGTTTTCAGAGAGGCTATAACTTCAGGAAAAAAATTACCGTTTTCATCACACAGGCCGATTTTTTGGAATAATTCCACAGTCGCTTCTCTTCCTAGTTCCGTTCCTGCAATATTACCCGGATGTACCGAATAGGTTCTCACATTAAATGCCTTGGAACGATTGTCTAATTCCGTTGAAAACAGATTTACAGCTGTTTTAGACTGCCCGTAAGCGGATAAGGTTTCATACTCACGATTCAGGAAATTCGGATCTTCAAAATTGAAAGGTGCAAATTGATGTCCTTGAGAAGATACATTGACAATTCTTGCTCCGTTTGCTGTTTTAAGAGCACTCCATAGTTTTGCTGTAAGCTGAAACAGTGCCAGATAGTTAGTCACTAATTGGGATTCATAGCCAAGAACATTTCTCCGTAACGGAACCCACATAATCCCTGCATTATTGATCAGCAAATGCAATGGTCTGCCCGAAGCCAAAAACTTTTCGGCAAATTCATCAATGGAATTTGGGTTCATCAAATCCATTTTTTCTAGCTTAACGTTTGGAATACCCTCTAAATTTTTCTTTGCTTTTTCGGTATCTCTTGCAGGTACAATAACTGTTGCTCCTGCTAAAGCCAATATTTTTGTAGTTTCCAGTCCGATACCTGCATAGCCACCTGTTACGATTGCAATTTTACCAGTTAAATCAATACCGTTGATTACTTCTGTTGATGTAGAAGCTGCATTAAATCCTGAACCTATAGGTTTCTGTAATGCTCCGTTGTAATTAGTCTGTTTCATTTTTTTAAATTTTTGTTGGTACAAAGGTAGGTATCGGGGTTTTGGACAACTTTGTTGAAAAGACCTATTTTACTTTGTTGAAAAGGTCGTTTTGCATTGGTAGTATAAAGGATTGCTCAACTGTGTTGCACTTCGTTCGGAACAACAAAAAAAATGAAATTTTTAAACCAGAAACTTTAAACCAATTGAATTTATTATCAGAAAAAAATCGTATTTTTCTGCCTGAATTTCAGAAGCAATACCACAAATGATAAAGCGTTTAGTTGTTTTCTGCTTGATTTTTGCCGGATTTGGTGTTTCGGCTCAATCGCATAAGCTTTTGTTTAAAACTTCGTATGGAGATTTTAAGGTTGTTCTGTATGATTTTACTCCGAATCATCAAAAATTGATTCTTGATGCGGTTAATGACAGTATTTATCATAAAGCCCTTTTCAACAGAGTTATAGATAATTTTGTAGTTCAGGGAGGAGAGCACGATTTTGATATTGAAGAAAAAGAAAAACATTTACCAAAAGAAAAACACCCAAGACTTGCTCCCGAATTTGATTCCCGGGCTTATCATAAAATCGGAGCTTTAGGAGCGGGAAGAGATGATAACCCAGACAAAGCATCCTTTCTAAATCAGATTTATTTTGTTGTCGGAAAAACAGTTACTAAAGAAGATTTAGACCATTTAGAAAATAAAAAAGCTGCGAAATTCACTCAGGAACAACGTCGGTTTTATTTGGAAAACGGAGGGTTACCTCGTTTAGACAGAGATTATACGGTTTTTGGAGAAGTTTATCAAGGACTCGAAGTCTTACTCAAAATCAGTAAAACAAAAACGGACAAAGATGATTATCCTTTGGAGCCAATAGAATTTGAGGTAATTGTAATAGAATGATTTTTAAGGTTCAGAATCATTTTAAATTTTATAAAATGACTTATTGAAAAAGAATGTAAAAACACATTTCAAAGCTAAATATATCAGAAGTTTTCAGCTTAGTCGTTAGTTCGCTATTTTGATAAACTGCTTACTATCTGTAATTATTTATTTTAGTAGTTTCATTTTCTATTTTTTTCATCTCTGAATCCGATTTATAAGGGACTTTTGCAGAAGGCACTACAGAGCTTGAGTTTTTAAGATGAGTTTCTTGATCATCGAAGAAAATGTGTGCACCAAAAGCTTTAAGTAATTTGTCTTTCGCTAAACCGCCTAAAAAATATGTTTCATCTACATAAACACCCCAATTACGCAATGTTTTAATAACTCTCATATGACTTGGTGAGTTTCTCGCAGTTACAATTGCTATTCTAAGTGGAGTAAGCTCAATTGTTGTTGGTAATATTCTTGAATCTTTGATAATTTTTTAATTAATGTTGCAAAAGGTCCTTCATTTAAAGGAGTATCTTCATTTTCAGATTCATTTTTATGAAATGCCTCTAATCCCTCTTTCTTGTTTATTAATTCAGATTCATCACTAAAAATAACGGCATCTGCATCAAAAGCAAGTCTAACAACAGTTTCATCAGAACTATATGTTGTTGGAGGTGAATAAATTGTCGCAGCAGTACATTGATTAGAATCAATTATTATTTGAACATCTTTCTCGTCCTTTGATAGAAAAAGGTCAATATCAAAGGCTTCCATATACGGAGAAAGTGGTTCTCCTCCTGATAATGCTACATAAATCTAATGTTCTTAATCAATTAAGCATTCTTACACCTGTTTCAGGGCTATTTCTTGACATTACAACAACTTCAACAATTCTTTTTGTCGCTATTTATTCAGGTTTAGTAAATTTTTTATCAAATGATATGCGGTTCCTAGTTTTAGTACATTATTTTCATTTTCAAGTTGAAATTTTCGATATTCAATTATACCTTTTTCTTGAAAAATATTATTTTCTTCTTCAAGGTCAAATAGAGCCCTTGAAGAAACTCCTATTACTAAAATTTCTGATAAATCTGTTGGCATAGTTGGTTAATAATTACAGGTCACTTACAAGTGTACTCAATAATTAAATATTTATAAGTAATTACAAAACATTTAATCATTGCATATCACAAACATACAGATATTTATTAACATTTCTTTACGAAAAATATCATTTACAAAAAGCACTCAACAATGATGATAATTTTATTACCACAAAAAAATAAAATTATAGACTGTTTGAATAATGAATTTATAAAAGGGGGTAACAACTATGGTATTGAATAACAATATTGGTGAAGTACAGAAAACAAAAAACCTTGGTGAATCCCGAGGTTTTATTGTTCTTTTTCCAATATCGTGACCACGATGGGATTCGAACCCATACGCCTTGCAGCACCACCCCCTCAAGAT
>JBEBUB010000141.1:0-5584 GCA_040393445.1 Flavobacterium beibuense | reverse complement strand
TTTTCTTTATAAATAATCGAATCGTTGAATTGCTCGTTGACTTCATACAACAAAACCGAAACATAACTTTGTGTGTCTTTGTCTAAAGCATCTTTCAAATATCCGGAAAGCGAAAGTGAATCGATGTAACTTCCTGTCGAAAAAACATATTTAAAACCTCGAAGTTTGTTGTTTTCGTTATTGTCTTCGATACTTTGCCCGAAATTAAAACTATACGTAGTGTTGGGTTGCAACGTGTCTCTTAATCTGATTTTTATCTGTTTCGAAGCAGAATAAGGCGTAATTTCAGGTCTGTATTTGAGAGGTGGCGAAACAATAAGCTGTTTGTTGACATCTTTCAATTTCACATATTCATCAAAATTGATAATAATTTCTTTGGCATTAAAATTTGTAGAAAAATTCTCGGGTGTGGTTTTCAGAATTTTAGGCGGATAAATATCGACTTCGCCTCCTGTAATGTGACCTCTTTTGGCACAACTCCAAACCACAAGTGCAATACAAAGCGTAAATAAAACGTTCTTAGACATACATTTTGTTTATGAGAAGCAAATGTATTCTTTTTCGTTTAAAGTATAAAGTTTACGGTTTAAAGATTACAGATGATACGCTCCTAAATCTGTACTGTTGTTTAAAATTTCTTACTTTTACCCCATGTTTTCACGAATAGTAATTCTTTGTCTGTTTCTTTGTTGTATAGGTGCTGCACAAGCTCAGGATTTCTATTTGAAAATTACTTCTCCTTCCGAAAAAGAGCAAAAAACTATTGATTCGCTTTCTTATAAAGCCGTTCATATCAACCCAAAAGCTGTGGTTGATGAAGTGAATCTCTTGACTGAAAAACTTAGCAAAAACGGATACCTTTCTAGCAAAGTGATTCAAGAACGAAAAGCTAACGATTCCACTTTTGTTTTTGAATTTTCTCTAGGTCAAAAGATTGATTTTATTCAAATCAACACTCAAAAGGCTTCTTTTTTAAGAGAAAACAAGCTAGTCGAAAAAGATACAATCACGATTGCTTTTTCTGAAACCGAAAGTTTTATGAATCAACTTTTGCACCAGTTGGAAGTTCGTGGTTTTTCGACTTCGGGAGTGAAACTCACTAATTTTTCAACCGACAAAAATATACTGAAAGCAGATTTAACCGAAAACATCACAGCTGCTCGACATTTAGATGACATCGTGGTTTTAGGCTACGAACTTTTTCCGAAAGGGCACAAAAAACAACTCAAAAAAAGATATCGCAAAAAGGTCTTCAATAAGCAAATTTTGAGCGAACTCTATGACGATGTTCAGAAATTTGTTTTCGTAAATCAGATAAAAGCACCTGAGATTTTATTTACGAAAGATTCCACCAAAGTCTTTTTGTATCTCGAAAAATCCAAAGCCAATAACTTTGATGGTTTTGTCGGGTTTTCGACAGATGAAAACGATAAGATGGTTTTTATGGGCTATGCAGATTTGGTGCTGAACAACCTTTTAAATTCAGGCGAACAGTTTAAACTCTACTGGAAAAGCGATGGTCAGGAGCAACAAACCTTCGATTTTATGACCGAATTGCCTTATCTATTTGAAACGCCTTTTGCCCTTCGTGGAAATTTGAACATTTTCAAGCAAGACAGTACGTTTCAGAATACCCGAACCAATATTGAGTTGGGATATTATTTCAACTACAACACCAGAGCCTATTTGGGTTATTCTTCAATGGAATCCAACGATATTCAAAACACAAATTCGCTGTCTTTGAATGATTTTGAGAATAAGTTTTATACGTTGAGTTTGGAATATTTTTATCCAAATCGAACTGATTTTTTATTTCCTGAGAAAATTCGGGCAAACATCAAATCAGGAACCGGAAATCGAGTTTCTAACTTTGACAATAACCGACAATTCTTTGTCAGCACAGAGGCTTTCAATAATTTTTATCTGAATCAAAAAAACATCATTCACCTGAAATTTCAAGGCTATTATTTAGAAAGTGACTCTTATATCATTAGTGAATTGTATCGTTTTGGTGGTATAAATTCCATTCGAGGTTTTACCGAAAACAGCCTACAAGCTAATCTTTTTTCGGGAATTATGGCTGAATATCGCTATGTTTTGGCTCCGACACTTTATGTGCATTCCATAACCGATTTCGGATATTTTCAAGATCAAGCCTCCGGATTTAACAACCGATTGTTAGGACTTGGTTTTGGATTAGGACTTTATACGAACGGAGGACTTTTTAATCTTGTTTATGCTAACGGAAGCACTGACGGACAAGAGATAAAACTCTCTAACTCCATTGTGCATATTAGTTTTAAAGCCAGTTTTTAATTTGAATTACGAATTACAAATTACGAATTACGAAGACTTCATCCTTACGACTGACTCGTTAGTTGTCTGAAAATACTCTCCAGATTTTTGTTCTTTTGATTGAGTCGAAGGGTTTTTAATCCGTTGTTTTGAGCAAAGTCAAACACGACAGACCTCATATCTTTTTGAGCAGAAAAAGTAAGTTCCCATACAAAATCAAAAGTATTGACACACGAAATCAAATTTGGTAATGCTTTGAGAAGCTCCTCCTCTACTCTTAAATCGAATTCTACTTCGATAATTTGATTTTCGCTGTCTTTCAAATCTGTCAATTTTGCATCAGCCACGATATTTCCTTTGTTGATGATGATTACTCGATCACAAACAGCCTCAACCTCTTGCATGATGTGAGTAGAAAGGAAAACCGTTTTGTCTTTACCAATATTTTTGATAAGTTCTCTGATTTCAATAAGTTGGTTTGGGTCGAGACCTGTGGTTGGTTCATCCAGAATTAGAACCTCCGGGTTGTGCAAAAGAGCATTGGCTAAACCAACTCTTTGACGATACCCTTTTGATAATTGTCCGATTTTTTTGTGAGATTCAGGCGTTAATCCTGTGAGCTCGATAACTTCCTCAATACGTGATTTGTTTACGTTGAAAACCGATGCACTAAAAGCCAAATATTCCCGAACATACAAATCCAAATACAACGGATTGTGCTCCGGTAAATACCCAACAATTTTTCGAACATTTTCAGGATTTTGAAGCACGTCATTCTCACCCACCAAAGCACTTCCTGAATCACTATTTATATAGGTCGTCAGGATTTTCATTAGTGTGGATTTTCCTGCTCCGTTCGGGCCTAAAAAACCTACTACTTCACCTTTTTCAACCGAAAAAGATATTTTGTTCAACGCTGTTTGTGCACCGTATTGTTTGGTGATTTCACTTACTCGAATAGACATAATCTCTCAAAAATTAATCTTTCAAAGATATAAAAAACATCGCTATATTTGAAAATCTGTTTTCTTGACCACCATGCAAATTTCTGAGTTAGCAAAATATACTTTAAATTTCATCAACCGAACAAGTCGCAATATTTTCTTGACCGGAAAAGCCGGAACAGGAAAAACTACGCTGCTCAAAGAGATCATTGAAACCACGCATAAAAATACTGTTGTTATTGCCCCAACCGGAATTGCAGCCCTCAATGCAGGTGGCGTGACAATTCATTCGCTTTTTCAACTTCCGTTTGCAGGTTTTTTACCTACGCATAACGAGCCTCCTCAAATTGGAGAAAACAGTCGTTTTGAAAACCGAAATACCCTGCGAAGGCATTTCAGAATGAATGCTACCAAACAAGAAGTTATACGCAATATGGAACTTTTGATTGTGGATGAAGTGAGTATGCTCAGAGCTGATGTTTTGGATGCTATGAATTTTATGTTGCAGTCTGTTCGCAGGAATAATGAGGCTTTTGGAGGAGTTCAGGTGTTATTTATCGGAGATTTATTACAGCTCCCTCCTGTTGTACGTCAAGAGGAATGGAGTGTTTTGAAACACTATTATTCCGGAATGTTCTTTTTTCATTCGCATGTGATTCAGCAAAATCCGTTGTTGTATATTGAGCTTGATAAAATTTATAGACAGACAGATCGAGATTTTATCAATATTCTCAATAACCTAAGGAATAACAAAATTTCGACAGAAGATATTCGGGTTTTAAACCGATATGTAAAACCAAATTTCGGCATCAAAAAGAATCAAGGCTACATCACTCTAACCACTCATAATGCAAAAGCCGATAGTATCAACAACCAGTCTTTAGCTGAACTTAAAGGAAAATCGTTTAAATATTATGCTGAGATTGTAGGAGAATTTCCCGAAAAAATTTACCCTATAGAAGAAGAGCTAGAACTCAAAATAGGAGCTCAAATTATCTTTATCAAAAATGATTTGAGCTATGAAAAACGCTATTTCAACGGAAAAATGGGAATTATTCATTCGTTATCCGAAGAAGAAATCGTAGTGCACTTTCCGGAAGAAAAGAAATTTATAGAAATCGAAAAATATGAGTGGGAAAATATTCGCTATACGGTTGACGAAAACACAAAAGAAATCAATGACGAAGTTCTGGGAACTTTCACTCATTATCCGATAAAATTGGCTTGGGCCATTACGGTTCACAAAAGTCAAGGTCTCACATTTGACAAAGCTGTGCTTGATGTTTCACAAGTTTTTGTGCCGGGTCAAGCCTATGTGGCACTCTCGAGGTTGCGTTCGCTTGATGGACTAGTTTTGCTTAAACCGATTCAGCTCAACGGAATCACAAACGATGCTTCGGTGATGGATTATTCGAAGAATAAAATCGAAAAAGAAGTGTTACAACAAGAGTTAGACATTCAAACCCGGAAGTATATTCAACACTGTATTACCAAAGCTTTTTCGTGGAGAATGATGCACAGCGTATGGAAAAATCACTTACAAAGTTATGCTTCAGAACTTCCGAAAAGCAAAAAAAGTGGCTTCAAAAAATGGGCAGATGAGCAATTTGCTAAAATTGAAGAACTCCTTGTTCTTTCCGAAAAATTCATAGTACAACTCAATTCTCTTTTCAACGCTGACTCCTATAATTTTGGTTTTATTGAAGAGCGATTTCATAAGGCTTATGATTACTTTTATCCAAAGTTAGACGATTTGACTTTTGAAGTTTTATATACATGTGAAAAAGTAAAGCACCTCAAAAGAATGAAAAGTTTTTATGAAGAAATCTCCGAACTTGAAGAGATGCAAATCAAAACGGTTTTGAATCTAAAAAAGACAAAACTATTGGTTCAAGCCATTGCAGAAGGCAAAGAGCTGTCAAAACAAACTTTGAAATCGAATACGATGGACAAATATCGCATCAATCATTTGGTGAGAATTTCAGAAATCATCAAAAAACATGGTTTGAATTTCGAAGATGAAGATGATTTCGATGAACGCCTTTACGAAAAACCGAAAAAACAAAAAGCTCCAAAAAAAACTACAACAGAGATTACTCTGGAATTGTGGAATAAAAAACTATTGGTTGAAGAAATCGCTATGGAACGTAAACTCACCACAAACACCATTTACGTACATTTAGCCAAACTCATTGAGCAAAGAGCTATTACTTTAGCTGATGTACTTCCTGCAGCAAGAATAGCAGAATTATATGAACTTTTCTCTCAAAACCCAGATAAAAGCATCACCGAACTTCGAGAAATTTCGGATAACGAATTTAGTTGGGACGAATTGCGATTGTTTA
>JBEBUB010000140.1:0-5698 GCA_040393445.1 Flavobacterium beibuense | reverse complement strand
AGAATGTTGTATGGTTAAATGAGTAGGGCCTGAAACCAATGTAACTTCAGCACCTAAATCAGCTAAAGCTTTAGCAATATCAAAGCCCATTTTTCCTGAAGAATGATTTCCTATAAAACGAACCGGATCAATGGCTTCATAGGTCGGGCCTGCTGTTACAAGGGCTTTTTTACCTTTGAGTGGTAATTGTTTCTCGAGGTCGTTTTTGATAAAAGCCACAATATTTTCAGGTTCTGCCATACGCCCCTCTCCTGAGAGTCCGCTGGCTAATTCACCTGATTCAGCCGGAATCATAATGTTGCCAAACTGTTGCAGTTTATTGAAATTCTCCAGGGTTGTCGGATGCTTATACATATCCAAATCCATAGCCGGAGCAAAATAAACCGGACTTTTAGCCGATAAATAAGTAGCTAAAAGCAAGTTATCACAAGTTCCGTTTGCCATTTTAGACAACGTATTGGCTGTGGCCGGAGTAATCAGTAACAAATCTGCCCAAAGAGCCAACTCCACGTGGTTGTTCCATTTGGCATTTTCGTCATGCTCATCATAAAAAGCAGAAAACACTTCCCTTTTGGAAAGTGTTGAAAGCGTAAGCGGAGTTACAAAATCTTTAGCAACAGGTGTCATTACTACCTGCACTTGGGCTCCTTCTTTAACAAGAAGCCGTACAAGCGAAGCTGTTTTATAGGCTGCAATTCCTCCCGAAATTCCAAGCAGAATTTTTTTACCTTTTAAAACAGACATGTCACTCGTTTTTTATGATTATTTAGAAGCTTCTTTGTACTGAACTTTGTCGTTCATCCACTCCTCTACAGCCAAAGCGTGTGGTTTTGGCAATTTTTCGTAAAATTTAGAAACTTCGATTTGCTCTTTGTTCTCAAAAACCTCATCCAAACTATCGCTATACGTAGCAAATTCATCTAGTTTTTCAGACAATTCCTTTTTGATTTCAGAGTTAATCTGGCTGGCTCTTTTAGCAATAATAGTAACCGCTTTGTATATGTTTCCAGTTTCTTTTTCCAACATATCTTTGTCGTAAGTAACTGTGTTTACCGGAGCCGTTGTTTTTCTTAAATCCATAAGATATAATAATTAAATTTTGTGTAATTCACTCTCTATTTCAGCAAGCATTTTTACTGCTTTGTCTTTATATTTTGTATCTGCTTTGAATTTCAGCAAGGCATCATAAGCAGATTTTGCTTGATTCAAACGCTCTTTTTTCTTATCCGGAACGCTATTTAAAGCAATATTATACATCGAATCAAACTTGTAAAACAAGGCATCTTCTGCATAAATGGTTCCCGGAAAATCAATTAAAAAATTATCCAAAGCCACAATAGCCGCTTTATAATCACGAGTATAACCCGCTATCGTATTATATTGTTTTGCATTCTCGAAATGCTTTTTCTCAATTTTTCTATTCAGTTCTGCTACTATAGTGTTCGCTTCAGCAACATATTCTGATTCAGGGTATTTATTGATAAACTGTTGTAACTTATCAATCGCTTTATAAGTGTCAACTTGGTCAAGAGAATATCTAGGAGATAATTCTGCATAACTCTTACCCATCAAAAACCAAGCTTCTTCTGCTTTTTGCGAAAAAGAATATTGAGCTACAAATCTCTCAAACAAATGAGATGACATCATATATTGCTCTTGTTTATATGTTGACATTGCATACATATAATACATCTTTTCGGCTTGAGGCTTTCCTCTATAACCCGGAGCAATTTGTTCAAAAAGACGGATTGCTTTGTTGTATTTCCCTGCTGTATAAAGCGAATCTGCCATTTTATACTTCACACCGACATCTTCTGAATTTAGTGCCTTTTGATACTGACTACAAGAAGCCAGACACAAAGCAAAACACAAAAAGAACACTATTTTTTTCATTATCGTCATTACGTTTTTGGAGTATAGCATAGCAAAAATGCCTGCAAAGTTAATGAATATTTTTTTATGGACAAATTTGAGTTTTTATATTGATGATTAACGATTTAAGTTTACCAATTTAAACGCTATAATCTTCAACCTAGTATTTTCAATTTAGACATTATTATCAGGTTGAGCGCCCGTAAAATTCTTCATGTCATTATCAAACATATACAATCCTCCTTTATCGTCTCCGATAAGTTTGATTTTATCCAAAATTGTTCTGGCTGTAGATTCTTCTTCGATTTGCTCAGCCACATACCATTGCAAGAAGTTATGAGTAGCATAATCTTTTTCTTGTAAGGAAATATGAACCAATTCGTTGATACTTTGAGACACAAGCACTTCGTGTTCAAACAATTGCGTAAACAACGTTTTGAAAGAGGTGTGATCTAAATGTGGCTCTTCTACTTGAGGTACTTTTGCTTCTCCCCCTCTTTGGTTAATGTATTTCACCAATTTCAACATGTGAAATCTCTCTTCGTCAGATTGGTTATACATAAACGTAGCAATTCCTTCAAAACCCTTAACCTCAGCCCAAGAAGCCATCGCTAAATATATTTGAGAGGAATCACCCTCTAATTTCACTTGGTTGTTTAGTGCGGTTTCTAGTGTTTTTGATAGCATAATTATAATTTTAAAAGTTTAAAAATGTACCGAATTGAATTATGAATTCAACTCAGCTATAAAATTTTTCAATCTGTTTGACAAATCTTGGTTTACGTTTACTAATGGCAAACGAACTGTATTTTCTGAAATTCCTAAGTGTTTGAAGACTTCTTTAATTCCGGCCGGATTTCCTTGTTCGAAAATCATATCAATACTATCAGCCAATTTGTAATGTAAGTCGTATGCCTGGTTTACTTTTCGTTGTAATCCTAAACGAACCATTTCTGAAAATTCTTTCGGGAATCCTTCTGCAATTACCGAAATCACTCCGCTTCCACCAGCCAAAACCATCGGAAGTGTAATCATATCATCACCTGAAATCACCAAGAAATCTTTAGGTTTGTTTTGGATGAGTTTCATCGCCTGAACGATATCTCCTGCTGCTTCTTTGATTCCGATAACATTTTTGAAATCATTCGCCAAACGAATTACCGTAGTTGGCAACATGTTGCTGGCCGTTCTACCCGGAACGTTATATAATATCACAGGAATCGGGCTGTTTTCAGCAATCATTTTAAAGTGCTGATAAATTCCTTCTTGAGTAGGTTTATTATAATAAGGAGAAACGGAAAGAATAGCCTGAAAAGCAGATAAATCTCTTGTTTTTAATTCGTTTACAACTTCGTGAGTATTGTTGCCTCCAACACCTAAAACCAAAGGTAATTTTCCCGCATTTTCTTCAACAATAGTTTTGATAACCAATTCTTTTTCTTCTTTAGAAAGTGTAGCTGATTCTGCTGTAGTTCCTAAAACTACCAAATATTCTACTCCTCCATCGATATTGTGACGTACGATTCTTTTCAGAGCTTCTACATCAACCGAAAAATCCTTTTTAAAAGGTGTTACAAGAGCTACTCCTGTCCCTATAAATTCTTTCATTTATATCTTATTAAAATTTTTCAAATACTTAAAAAGTTCGCTTACGAATGTATTATATTCAGAGCTATTTACATCAATCATAAAATCATTCTGACCAAAGTGATTTTCTTTGAAACCTACTCTGAAACCAGCTTTTGAGATTGAAGACAAATAAAGCAACTCCGTGTGTTTTTCGTCATAATAATTGATTAGCAAATCATACGGAGATGTAATCTGTTGTAACAAATCTTGATTTTTGATTTGACCATTTGATTCGATATCGTCAGAAGAAAAATAGAAAGTATTTTTTGTGTTTACTGCTTTTTTATCTCTGGTAAAAACAAAAGCCTTCAGTTGTGAAATTCCTTCTTTTTCTATCAAGGCTATAAGCTGATCAATGGCTTTAAAATGAATTCCGTTAACCAAAATGGCGACAGATTTTATTTTTATTTCCGATATTTGCTTCTCGTTATTAGAAAAGTTCTTCTTAACGATTTTTTTCAGTATGAAACGCTTATAAAATCTCAAAAACATACTACATTTACTACTTCGACAAAGATAACTAAAAAAGACATTTGTGTTATGACAAAGCTAAGAAAGTCCGTTTCTTATTTAAAATATTTTATTGTAACCTTAACATTCTTGATTTTCTTAAGTTGCTCAACTGAGCAATATAGAGTTACAAAAATTAAAGGCAAACAAATTCCCGTTGACCAGCAAATTACATCTTCTCAAGAAATCGAAGATACTATTGCTCCTTATCGGAACCATATCAATAAAGATCTCGACAATGTTTTAGCTTATTGTCCTGAAACTTTAGATAAAAATCAAGGAAAATGGACCTCAACTATCGGGAATTTATTAGCTGACATAACACTGCAAAAAGCAGATATGCTCTTTCAAAAAAGATACCAACAAAAGGTTGATGTCTGTTTATTGAATCATGGAGGTATTAGAGCTACCCTACCTCAAGGGAATGTCACTACTCGAAATGCATACGAAATTATGCCTTTTGAAAACAATCTAGTCGTGGCAGAACTCAAAGCAGAACAGATTGTCGAAATGGTAAATTACTTCATTGGAGGCAAGAAAGCTCATCCTATTTCCGGGATTGAAATCATCCTGAATTCTGATGAGGCAAGCTATAATTCTATCATCATTCAAGGGCAAACTTTGGAGATGAATAGAACTTATTTAGTTGCTACCTCAGATTATTTATTGACAGGTGGTGACAGTATGACTTTTTTCGCTAAAGCCCTGAACACTTATGACATGGAGTATAAACTCCGTAACCTAATTATCGATTATTTCAAAGAAACAGACACGATTCCGGTATTACGAGACAATAGAGTGAGGTTTTAAATTCTTACTTCCAGTTTTTATAAGGATTAGAGATAAGGTTGGAATTATAATATTTAGTTTGTCCCGTGACTTCTTCACCTAACCATATAGGTCGTTTAAAAGTCTCTAGTTTGGATTCGAGTTCAATTTCGGCGATGACAAGACCTTCATTGTCTCCAAAAAACTCATCTACTTCGAAAGTTTTGCCTTCGACTTCGACCTCATAACGGATTTTTTCAATAGTTCCTTTTTCGCATATTTTGAGTAAATTTTCTACATCTTGAGTAGAAATCTCCGTCTCCCACTCGAATCTCGACAGTCCGGAAATATCACTTTTGCCTTTTACGGTCAAAAAACCTCTATCTCCTTTCAATCGAATTCTCACTACCCGTTCCGGATTAGAATTCAGAAAAGCCTGAACAATACGATATTTTTTTGAAGCTAAATTTTTATAAATGGCAGAATTCACAAGGAATTTACGTTCTATTTCTTCCATAAACGGTATAATTTTTATGGAGTTAAAGTTAACAAAAAAACGTAGAATAATTATAAATTCAAATTCAATTAATTGTATTTTAATATTTAGCATTATATTTGCGCCTAACTTTTTAAC
Organism: Flavobacterium beibuense; assembly: GCA_040393445.1. Taxonomy (GTDB): domain Bacteria; phylum Bacteroidota; class Bacteroidia; order Flavobacteriales; family Flavobacteriaceae; genus Flavobacterium; species Flavobacterium beibuense_B. Next base: position 285 of record JBEBUB010000140.1, on the reverse strand, counting down.
CCAGAACTATATGAGAATAATTACTACTCTTATTATGGCTTTTTGCCTATCAATTGCAGGATTTGCTCAACAATCTCGATTTAACACTTTTTCGTTAGAAGCAGGTGGTGGAATACACATGCCGTTCTTGCCTTCAGACAATTTAGACCGAATGGCATATCTTTCTGTAAATCAATTTCAAGTAGCTGGTCGTTATATGTTCAGCGAAACTTTTGGACTAAAAGTTCAATATGCTCATCATGTTTTTGCAGACAGAAAAGCTACTGATGAGAGTTTGACTCAACA
>JBEBUB010000139.1:0-5822 GCA_040393445.1 Flavobacterium beibuense | reverse complement strand
TGCAAATTGATTTGCTCAAAAAGGCCTTAACGGAGTTTAAACAAAGCAACGATACGTTAGCAGCAGATGCTTTAAAAGAATTGGCTATAACTTATAGACAAAAAGGAATGTATGCGGAGGCTTTGAAAACCGCTTTTGAAGAATATGATTTAAGAAAAAAAATAGCTGATGATGGAATGACTTTAGGTGCTTTGCTGAATGTAGGTTATACGTATGACCGAATGAAGGAATTTAAAACTGCTATAGAATGGTACGAAAAAGCAATTTTGGAAGCTAAGAAATTAAATGATGATTTCCTTTTAGGAAGAACTTATGGGCTTATCGGGATTGCTTATGATGAGTTAGGAGAGTATGATAAAGCTTTAGAAAATAACTTTAAAGCGATTGAATATTACCAAAAAGCAGAAGCTACAGGGGCAGTAAAAATCTGGCTTTCTAACATCGGGAATACTTATACAAAGTTAGGTGACTACGAAAATGCAGAAAAATACATCTTACAATCATTGGCTATTGAAGCAAAAACCAATGCGGAGTTATTAACAGCAGTCAACTTAGGGAAAATTTATTTGGAAACTAATCGTTTTGAAAAAGCTCAAAAGGTGTTAGATAGCACTCTGGTGTTGATTCAAAAAATGGATGAGAAACGAATCCTGTCTGAGGCTTATTTCAGGCTTCACGAACTCCGAAAAAAGCAAAACAACTATAAAGAAGCTCTTGAATATTACCAAAAATATAAAGAAAACGAAGATATTTTGCTTAACGAAGCCAAAGCAAAACAAATCAACGAAATGTCGATTCAATATGACATCAGTGAAAAAGAAAAACAGATTTTAGAACAACGAGCCGTTATTGCGGAAAATAGCTTAGAAATGGAACAGAAGAATTTCCAGATTATTTTAGCTTTTTCACTCTTTTTCACTTCGGTTTTGTTGGGATATTTGTTCTTTTACAGACAAAAGCAAAAAGCAGCAAGATTGGAAAAAGAAAATCAACTTAAAGATGCCTTAGCTAAAATCGAAATCCAAAAAGAACTACATAGGCAACGAACAAAAATATCGAGAGATCTTCATGATAATATCGGTTCTCAACTCACTTTTATTACGTCTTCTTTAGAGAATATTAAATATTATTTCAAAGACAAAAGTGTAGATGTCAATCAAAAAGTGGATGCTATAAGTAATTACACCAAGCAAACTATTGTGGAACTTCGGGATATGATTTGGGCTATGAACAAAGACCAAATTTCACTCGAAGATTTAAAAAACCGAATCGGAAATCTTATCGGAACGGCCTCTGAGGCAAAACCCGAAATTCGTTTTGATTTTCAGGTAGATTCCACAATCGATGTGCAAAAAAAGCTCACTTCGTTTGAAGGAATTAATATTTTCCGGGTGATTCAAGAAGCAGTCAACAATGCGGTTAAACATGCTCAGGCCAGTAGAATTGAAGTAAGTATAGAAAAGAAAAACGGTTTTTTATTGTTTTTGGTTTCAGACAACGGAAAAGGTTTTGATACTTCTCAGAGTAATTCGGGAGAAGGTTTGAATAATATGAAAAAACGTATCGAAGAAATATCAGCTGAGTTTTCTATTGAGTCGGTTGTAAATGAAGGGACTAAGGTTGTGATAAAATACAGTAAGAATTGATTGTTTAACAAAATTTTAGTATTTTTGAGCGAAAGCAAACCCGTTACACCTTACTCTATGATTCGGACTTTGATTTTTCTTTTTTTATTCATTTTCTGTCCTGTTGTCGCTCAGCAAGTGAATACAGACAGTGTGCTTACGGTTTTATCTCAAACCAAAAACAAAGAAAAAAGAGTTGAATTGCTTATGTTTCTTTCGATGGAATACGAAGCTACAGACCTCGACAAAGCTTTTGATTATGCTCAAAAAGCTACCCGAGAGGCTCTGAAGTATAACAATGACACCTTGCTTTCTGAAACTTATAATAATCTGGCCAATGTCTATGAATACAGAGGTCTTACAGATTCTTCTCTTGTTTTTCATCAAAAAGCACTCAATATTCGGCTTAAACATAAAAATCCGATAAAAATTGGTGATTCATACAACAACATCGGGATTGCTTATGACAAATCCGGTGATTTCCCGAAAGCTCTAGAAAATTACTTCAAAGCGCTTCGCAATTACGAAGAAAAAAACGATATCGAAAAACAAGCTATGGCTTTGTCGAATATCGGGATTGTTTATAAATCTCAAAAGGAATACGAAAAGGCATTAGAGTATTACGAAAAGGCCAATAAAATTTACCATGATTTGGATTACGATTTTGGGATTGCTGTTTGTGAAGGAAACCTTGGAGCCATTCTTCTGGCTTTGACAGATTATCAAAAGGCGATTTCATATTCCGAAAAGGCAATTGAAAACTATAAAAAACTAGGCTATGACCGTTTTTCGGTGTATTCGCTAAACAATATTGCGGTGGCTTATGATAGCCTGAAAGACTACAAAAAAGCAGAAGAACTCTATCGGGAGTCTGTGGAGTTACACAAAAAATATGACAATACTTATGAAATTGGGAGTGTGTTGTGTCAATATGCTTTATGTTTGCTCAAGCAAGGAAAGTTTCAAGAAAGTATTCGGCTTTCAAAAGAAGCGTTGTTGTATATCCAAAAATCGGGAGCTCTTCCGCTGCAGGTAGAAGTACAGAAAAATTTAGCTCAGGCGTATGCTAAAATAGGAGATTTTTCAAAAGCTTATGAATATTCACAAGCGTATGCTATTGGGAAAGATTCGCTTTTTGAACAGCAAAAAACCAAAGCTGTTTTTGAACTCGAAAAGCAATACGAAACCGAGAAAAAAGAAAACGAAATCTTGCAACAAAGAGCCACTATTGCTGAGAATAACTTGAAAATCGAACAGAAAAACTTTCAGATTATTTTGGTTTTTTCGTTGCTTTTGACTTCGATTTTGCTGGGCTATTTGTTTTTTTACAGACAGAGACAAAAAAACATCCGACTTAAAAAAGAAAACCTCCTCAAAGATGCTTTGGCTAAAATCGAAACTCAAAAAGAGTTGCAAAATCAAAGAGCTAAAATATCAAGAGATTTGCATGATAATATCGGTTCGCAACTCACTTTTATTACATCATCTTTAGAGAATGTGAAGTACTATTTCAAAGAAGCCAATCAAGAGGTCAACCAAAAAATAGATCACATTAATACTTTTACCAAACAAACGATTTTAGAACTTCGAGACACGATTTGGGCGATGAACAAAGGTGAAATTTCGTTTGAAGATTTGAAATCTAGGATTACAAATTTCATCAGTAATGCTACAAAATGTACAGACAATATTGCTTTTGATTTTTATACGGATGATGTTTTGAATGAAGAGCATAGTTTTTCTTCTTTGGAAGGTATAAACCTATATAGAGTTGTTCAGGAAGCCGTTAATAATGCTATCAAACATTCAGAAGCAGACAAAATTCAAGTGAGTATAAGTCCGTCAGATAAAGACGAATTTAGTTTTAAAATTACGGTTTCTGATAACGGAAAAGGAATGCCAGATGCTGAAAATGGCTTAGGCAACGGATTACAGAATATGAAAAACCGAATTTCTGAAATAGGAGGAACATTGGAATTTCATTCAATAAAAGAGGAAGGTACAAGCATTATTTTTTACATTTAATTATTTTTAAAATGGCTGAAATTAGAGTAGCTATAGTCGATGATAATACGTTTTTGCAAAAAGCCATTGCAGAGAAATTGTCTTTTTTTGAAGGCATACAAATCAAATTTTTTGCCTCAGACGGAAAAATATTACTCGAAAAGTTAGAAGAAAACAGCAACCTAAATCTCATCTTGATGGATTTAGAGATGCCTGTTTTAAATGGTATTGAAGCTACCGAGAAAGTCAAACAAAAATATCCTCATATCAAAATTATTATCGTTACGGTTTTTGATAATGACGAGAATATTTTCAAAGCAATTAAAGCAGGTGCAGACGGCTATTTGCTCAAAGAAGTAAACCCTGAGGATCTATATAACGGAATTCTGGAAACCCTTAACGGAGGTGCTGCGATGACTCCGTCTATAGCGATGAAAACCTTAAAACTCCTCAGAAACCCGATTGATATTCTTGACGAATCTGAAAAAGAAGAAATCAAACTTTCTACTCGTGAAATTGAGGTGTTGGAGCAGCTAAGCAAAGGGCTTAACTATATGCGAATATCAGAAAATTTGTTCCTTTCACCCAGCACTGTGAGGAAGCATATCGAAAAAATTTATACCAAACTTCAAGTACACAACAAAATTGAAGCAGTGCAAAAAGCCAGAAGTAATAATTTGATTTAATCGAATTAATTCGAAAGTAATTTCTTGTTAATTTTCTTGATAAGTGCAGGCCCTTCATAGATAAATCCTGTGTAGAGTTGAATTAAACTAGCTCCCGCTTCAAGTTTTTCTAAAGCATCTTCAGCAGAATGAATTCCTCCTACACCAATAATAGGGAAGGCTTTGTTGCTTTTTTCAGACAGAAAACGAATCACTTCGGTCGAACGGTTAGTAAGTGGTTTTCCGCTAAGTCCTCCGGTTTCTTTTTGATTGCCTGACTTCAGGTTCTCTCTTGAAATGGTCGTATTCGTAGCAATTACTCCTGCAATTTGCGTTTCTTTTACGATGTCGATAATATCCAAAAGTTGCTCATCGGTCAAATCCGGAGCAATTTTCAAGAGAATCGGTTTTTGTTTCGGTTTGGTTTGATTTTTATTCTGAAGTGTTTGTAATAACTGAGTCAGAGGTTCTTTGTCTTGTAAGGCTCTCAGGTTAGGAGTATTCGGGCTGCTTACGTTTACCACAAAATAATCCACTACGTCATAAAGAGCATCAAAACAGATTTCGTAGTCTGAAATAGCTTCTTCGTTTGGAGTCACTTTGTTCTTCCCGATATTTCCACCAATCAAGACATTGGTATTCTTTTTTAAACGTTCTACTGCTTCAAAAACACCACCATTGTTGAATCCCATACGGTTGATGATTCCGCTGTCTTCTTTTAGACGAAACAAACGTTTTTTAGGGTTTCCGTCTTGTGGCTTTGGAGTTAGTGTCCCGATTTCGATAAATCCGAAACCAAGGTTCGAGAGTTCTTTGTAGAGTTTGGCATCTTTGTCGAAACCGGCTGCCAGACCTACAGAATTTTTGAATTTTAACCCGAAAACTTCACGTTCTAAACGTTTGTCATTCACAACATAACAACTTCTGATAAGCGAAGGGACAAACGGAATTTTATTAGCAATACGCAAAACCGAAAAAGTAAAATGATGTACTTTTTCTGGATCGAATTTGAATAATATCGGTCGGATGATTGATTTGTACATGTTAGTGTGTTGTATGGTTAGAGTTGTTGTACAAACTGTAAACTGCGACTGTAAACGGAATACTAGCTTCGTCTTCTCAATTCAGCCATTTTGATAGCCGTAATTGCTGCTTCAGTTCCTTTGTTACCGTGTTTTCCTCCACTTCTATCAAGAGATTGTTGTAGGGTGTTATCTGTCAATAAACAAAAAATAACCGGAACATCATATTTTATGTTCAAGTCTTTAATTCCTTGAGTTACACCTTCACAAACAAAGTCGAAATGTTTGGTTTCGCCTTGAATCACACATCCGATAGCAATCACAGCATCCACCTTTTGGGTTTCAATCATTCTTTTGCTACCATAAATGAGCTCAAAACTTCCCGGTACGTCCCATTTGATGATGTTTTCTTCCAAAACTCCGTTATCTAAAAGGGCTTCCATAGCACCTTTGTAAAGGTTTCCGGTAACGTTGTCATTCCATTCTGAAACAACAATCCCAAACCG
>JBEBUB010000138.1:0-5905 GCA_040393445.1 Flavobacterium beibuense | reverse complement strand
TCAGTTTTCAGTCTCAGTTTTCAGTCTGAACAATTCGTAATTTGTAATTCGTAATTAAAATTGGAATTTTAAAGAAAGCCCTAAGTTATTGCTATAGTTCAAATCATCTCTAAACCATTCCGGACTCAATGACAGGTCATCACTTACGTTGAATTGCTTCAGGTGAGCAGATACGTTGGCTTCGAGTATGTTTAGAATGTAAAAACCGATGGAAATCAACATAGACAAATCACGATTTCTTTGGAAAATTTTTTGAGCATAGAGCAATCTGTCATTGTCTAATTGTCCTTGAAATTCATCATCACTAAAACCAGCTAACCTACGTTTATAAGCATCTCGATATCTGTGATATTCGTTGTTGTTGTGAACATAAATCCCAACACTTGTCCCGATGGCGGCATACACAATCGGGATTTTCCAATAATCTTTGTTGTAAGCCTGACCTAAACCAGGCAAAATAGCAGAATAAAAAGCTGCTTTTGATGGTTTTAAAGGGTCTTGCAGATTGTTGAACTTGATAGAATCCTGAACCATGAGCATACCGTTTTGCTGTTGAGCAAAAGAGCAGTTCCCGATAAGGAAAGCAAAAAACAGTATGTAAAGAAGATGTTTCAACTATTTTCCGATAAGTTTTAGAATACGGTTCAAATCTTCTTCTGAATGAAACGGAATCACGATTTTCCCTTTTCCGTTTGCGGTAGCTTTAATCTCTGTTTTAGCTCCGAAGAAATCAGAAAAAGCCTTTTTGGAATCTTCAGGAAGTTCAAATGATTTGGCTTGTTTTTTCGCTTTCGGATTCAGATTTTCTTGATAAGCTTTCACCAAACTTTCGGTTTCTCTGACAGAAAGTGTCTGACGAACAACTTTTCGGTAAATATCAATTTGAGCATCCAAATCGTCTATATTGATTAAAGCTCTACCGTGTCCCATAGATATAAAACCATCACGCATTCCGGTCTGGATGATTGGGTCAAGTTTTAAAAGGCGTAAATAGTTGGTAATTGTCGAACGTTTCTTACCTACTTTTTCGCTCATTTGCTCTTGAGTAAGCCCGATTTCATCAATTAAACGTTGATACGAAAGAGCCACCTCAATAGGGTCAAGGTCATGTCTTTGGATGTTTTCAACGAGTGCCATCATGAGCGACTCATTGTCGTTGGCAATTCTGATATAAGCAGGAATTGTGGTGAATCCGGCTTGTTTTGAAGCTCTAAGTCTTCGCTCACCCGAGATAAGTTGATATTTGTTGAAGTCTAATTTTCGAACCGTGATGGGTTGAATAACTCCTAATTCTTTGATGGAAATAGCCAATTCCTGTAATGCCTCTTCGTTGAAGTTGCTTCTTGGCTGAAACGGATTTATCTCAATACTGTCAATATCAAGCTCTACGATATTCCCAACTACTTTGTCTGCATTTTTGTCATCAATAGATTGAATATCGTTTGCTGGGTCTTTCAAAAGTGCAGAAAGACCTCTTCCTAAGGCTTGTTTTTTGGTTGCTTTCGTCATAAAATCAAAGGCTGTTTTTAGTGATAATTTCTTCTGCCAATTGCAAATAATTGGCGGCTCCTTTGCTGGTCGCATCATAGTTGATAATGCTTTCTCCAAAACTTGGAGCCTCACTGAGTTTCACGTTACGTTGAATCACAGATTTAAAAACCATATCGCTAAAGTGTTTTTGCACTTCTTCGGCTACTTGGTTGGATAGTCTCAAACGGGAATCATACATCGTGAGCAAAAGCCCTTCGATATCCAATTCCGGATTGTGAATTTTCTGAACGCTTTTTATCGTATTGAGGAGTTTTCCTAAACCTTCAAGAGCAAAATATTCGCACTGAATCGGGATAATAACCGAATCAGCTGCCGTAAGAGCATTCAGAGTGAGTAGCCCCAAAGACGGTGCACAATCAATCAAAATATAATCGTATTCGTTTTTGATTTCTTCAAGGGCTTGTTTGAGCATATACTCACGATTCTCTTTATCGACAAGCTCGATTTCTACGGCCACCAAGTCGATATGAGCAGCAATGATATCTACATTGGGCGTATTGCTTTGCAAAATAGCTTCTTTGACTGTAGCACTATGCTCCAAAACCTGATAGGTTCCTTTTTCGACGGCTTCGATATCAATGCCCAGACCCGAACTGGCATTCGCCTGAGGGTCAGCATCAATAAGCAAAACTTTTTTCTCTAAAACACCCAGAGAAGCGGCTAAATTTACCGAAGTAGTTGTTTTTCCTACTCCTCCTTTTTGATTGGCAACAGCTATTATTTTACCCATTTTATACTTAAAAAAATCAGCCGTAAAAATACAACTATTTATGGATTTTTAAAATTAAAGTTTTGGTAAATCGGGTCGAGTAGAGAATTACAAATTTAGTTTTTGAGGGTCAGCCCAATGGCTAGGTTGTAATTTCTGTAAGTATGTTTTTTCAATATTTTAAAAGCTTGCTCATTAAAAAAATCATTCATGTCGTATAAATTATCATTCCCTAAAAACACATTGTGATAGGTTTGAGCAGTATAATCAGGACTGTCTTTGTCGGTAAAAATAGCACTAGCATACGAATTTTCTACTACAAATTCCCCGTCTTGATTTATCCTTCCTATCATTTCAATACCAAAACATAAACCTTCTTCCGGAAGCTGAATCATTTCACTTGAAATGTCAACTTTTATTAGCTCTTTATTAGACATTATAAATTTTATAGGTTCACTACTGAATATTTTTTGGTCAGGTAATTTGTTTTTAACCGTATATATATTTACTCTAACTACAGCAGGAACATTTTTATATAATTTATCTGTTTCGTTATAAAATTTTATTTTTCTTAAAGGAAATTCAATAGTTTCAATATAACTATTTATGTGTTTTTCATTAGGAGTAATACAAATCACTAATTCTGTTTTAGGACGGATAGGCAAACTATAGAGTAGTTTGGCTCTTTTGAGATATCCAATTTTTTGTAGAGGTGTATTGTGATTGGTAATGGTAACTTCTTGTAATTCAAAAGGCTTCGGGCTTAAGAAAATCGTATCTTTCAGAAGTAATTTTTTAGAAGTAAAATCATTGTAGCCTAAATAAGTGACAGTAACATTTTCAAAATTATTTTTTACGGTAAATGCTCCTTTTTCGTTGCTGTACAGCATTTCTTTTTCATCTAAAACAACCGTAGCAAAAGCTAAAGGTTCTTTGGTTAAAGAATCCGCCACTACAAAGGTTTGGGAGTAACTCAAACACCAAATGGAAAGAAAATAAAAGAATAGGATTTTTTTCATGATAAATTGTTTTGATAGTTAAAACAATTTCTTGAGTATTTGTTTCTTTTTGTCGGAATGCTCTTTTTTCAGCGTATCGATTTTCTCTTGTTTTTCTTCTTTGGATAGGGTAGTGTCTTTTCTTATTTTTTGTACAAGCGATTTCAATTCTTGTTTTAGAATTTCTAAATAATCAGTTTCTCCTTGAGTGTGTATGTTTAATGTCTTCATAATTTTAATACTCCGTTGTCAATACTTTTAGTGTCATTTCTATAGTAAATCCTTTTTCTTCTACAAAATTTCCTTGTTCATCAAACATATAATAAATGCCTTTAGGGTCTTTAAGTATGTTTAAACCCAATGTGGCTAATCTGCAATCTTTAGGTTCATCTAAAGGGGAAACCAATTGAATAAAAAACTTATCGGTACGGTATTTTATCTCAGACAAATCCATAGTTACCTTATATTCAGCTTTTGTATTTTCAGGAGGTAGTAAATAATCTTTTGAAATCAGCAGCTTACCTAATGACAAATTACCATTTTCTTCTAATGCCTCATAAACGTTAACTGTATGCTTCTCCGGATTACAAAATAATGTGTTTTTTGGTTTTTCTCCATTTTCTAATTGGGTATATTTTTTAGAATTAAAAGCAAAGAATTCAAACTGCATAATTTCTCCGAAAGGAAAATTTTCTATTAAATAATAGTATCTGTTTGTTCCTTTATCAGTGCGATTGAAATAAAAGTAGTTTATTTTTTTACCATAGACAATTTTCTTTACTTTAGGTTTACGTACTTTTTTGTGGATCTCCACTTGGTCTAAGGCAATAATCGTATCGTTATAAGTGGTTTGAGAATATCCGTTTAAAAAGAACATACAAGTGAAAATAGTAATCAAAGCGGAGCGAATAACCATGTTTTCAGTCTTTTAATGGATTTAACAATAGGATTCTCGAACAAATATAACGAATTTTAATTTTTCATAACCCAAACAAAACGCTTACTTTTGCACTCTTTATCAGAAAACTATGAGTTTTATAGACGAAATCAAAAAAAGAAGAACCTTTGGGGTTATTGCTCACCCCGATGCCGGAAAGACTACACTTACTGAAAAATTGCTACTTTTTGGAGGAGCGATTCAGGAGGCAGGAGCTGTAAAGAGCAACAAAATCAAGAAAGGAGCTACTTCTGACTTTATGGAAATCGAAAGACAAAGAGGGATTTCGGTAGCCACATCCGTTCTGGCATTCAATTATAAAGACAAAAAAATCAATATTCTCGACACGCCCGGTCACAAAGATTTTGCTGAAGATACTTTCCGTACGCTTACAGCTGTTGATAGTGTGATTGTGGTGATAGACGTTGCCAAAGGGGTAGAAGAGCAAACCGAAAAACTCGTTGAAGTTTGTCGTATGCGAAACATCCCGATGATTATCTTCATCAACAAACTCGATAGAGAAGGAAACGATGCTTTCGATTTGATGGATGAAGTAGAGCAAAAACTCGGGCTTCGAGTAACTCCGCTTAGTTTCCCGATTGGTATGGGATATGACTTCCAAGGGATTTATAACATTTGGGAGAAAAACATCAATCTTTTTAGTGGAGACAGTAGAAAAGACATCGAAGAAACCATTTCGTTTAGTGATTTATCAAATCCGGAATTAGAGACGATAATAGGAGAGAAGGCGGCTAATAAACTTCGTGAAGAGTTGGAGTTAGTAGGAGAGGTTTATCCTGATTTCAATCGTGAGGAATATTTGAATGGAGATTTGCAACCTGTATTCTTTGGTTCGGCTTTGAATAATTTTGGAGTTCGAGAACTCTTGGATTGTTTTATCGAAATTGCTCCCTCACCAAGACCCAAAGAATCCGATACTCGGGTGGTGAATCCTGAGGAGCCTAAATTTGCAGGATTTGTGTTTAAAATTCATGCGAATATGGACCCGAAGCACCGAGACCGTTTAGCATTCATTAAAATAGTTTCAGGAACTTTTGAGCGAAACAAATCCTACTTACACACAAGATTAGACAAGAATTTGAAGTTCTCTTCACCCAATGCTTTCTTTGCTGAGAAAAAAGAAGTCGTTGATATTTCGTATGCAGGAGATATCGTAGGGTTGCACGATACAGGAAACTTCAAAATCGGAGATACGCTTACCGAAGGCGAAAAAATGAACTTTAAAGGCATTCCGAATTTCTCTCCAGAGCACTTTAGATACATCAACAATGCAGATCCGATGAAATCGAAACAACTCGAAAAAGGAATCGACCAGCTGATGGACGAAGGTGTTGCTCAGTTGTTTACCTTAGAAATGAACGGACGAAAAGTAATCGGAACCGTAGGAGCACTTCAATACGAAGTTATTCAGTATCGTTTGGAACATGAATATGGAGCGAAATGTTCGTATGAAACTTTTCCAGCTTTTAAAGCATGTTGGGTAGAGCCAGAAAATCCAAAAAACGAAGAGTTTATGGAGTTTCTAAGAGTAAAACAGAAATTTATGGCCAAAGACAAATATGGTCAATTGGTGTTCTTGGCAGATTCAGAATTCTCAATTCAGATGACACAACAAAAATATCCGAGTGTAAAACTGCATTTTACATCGGAGTTTTAGTAAGCAGTCTCAGTTTTCAGTAGGCAGTATTG
>JBEBUB010000137.1:0-5908 GCA_040393445.1 Flavobacterium beibuense | reverse complement strand
GTAATATCTGCAGCAATACAAAGCAACGTATGGGGTTGCAGAATTTGAAGTAAATCTTCAAAAAGTTTATTGTTGCGATAAGGTGTTTCGATGAAAATCTGAGATTGATTTTTCTCTAAAGAAAGTCTTTCGAAATTCTTTAAAGCATTTTTCTTATCAGATTTCTCTATCGGAAGATACCCGTTAAAAGCGAAACTTTGTCCGTTAAACCCGGAACCCATCATCGCCATCAAAATAGATGAAGGCCCTACCATTGGCACTACTTGAATGCCTTTTTGATGAGCGATTTTCACAATAGCCGCCCCAGGATCTGCAATAGCAGGGCAGCCTGCCTCAGACATTAAACCTACGTTGATTCCGTCCAAACAAGGTTGTAACATCTCCGAAAATTCTTTGTTGTCTGTATGTTTATTCAACAAACGGATTTTAAGCTCAGGTTGTTTTTTTTCAGGGAGAATTTTTTTGATATGGCGTCTGGCGGTTTTCTCGTTTTCAACAATGTAATAGTCTATCATTTCGATAGTTTTGGCTACACTTTCGGGCAATACATCTTTTGGATTGCTCTCTTCTCCCATCATTACGGGAATCAAATATAATTTTCCTAAAACCTTGCTTTTCATAGGCCAAAAGTAGTCATTTTTCCGTAATTTTGTAGTCAATTTTTACCCTTTAAAAATTCTTTAAAATGAGACACAGAAGACTACGAGTAAATCAATCTGTTAGAGATTTAGTCAGAGAATCACACCTGAGTGTAAACGATTTTATAGTTCCGCTTTTTGTAACCGAAGGCTCAAATATAAAAGAAGAAATTTCGTCTATGCCTAACTACTTCAGGCTAAGCTTAGACAACCTAGAAAAAGAAGTAAAAGAGTTGTGGGATTTAGGCCTAAAATCTGTTTTGCTTTTCGTAAAAGTTTCTGATAGTTTAAAAGATAATGCCGGTACAGAAGCCTACAACCCAAATGGGCTTATGCAACAAGCTATCAAAGCGGTGAAAAATGCCGTTCCGGAAATGGTGGTTATGACTGATGTGGCTCTTGACCCCTATTCAAGTTTCGGACATGACGGAATTGTGGAGAACGGAGAAATCGTAAACGACAAAACCGTTGAAGTATTAGCCAAAATGAGCCTTTCTCATGCTCAGGCAGGTGCAGATTTCGTAGCTCCAAGTGATATGATGGACGGAAGAATCAAAGCTATCAGAGCTATTTTGGAGGCAAACAACTTCCCGAATGTAGGAATTATGAGTTATAGTGCTAAATATGCTTCTGCTTTCTACGGGCCTTTTCGTGATGCTCTAGATTCTGCTCCCGGATTTGGAGATAAAAAAACATACCAAATGGATTATGCCAACCGCACAGAAGCTATCAAAGAAACTCTTACTGATGTTGAAGAAGGTGCAGATATCGTGATGGTAAAACCGGGACTTCCTTATTTGGATATCGTGAGAGACGTTAAAAATGCCGTACGGGTTCCGGTTTCGGTTTATCAAGTTTCAGGTGAATATGCGATGATTAAGGCAGCAGCCGAAAAAGGTTGGCTAGATCATGATGCCGTAATGGTAGAACAATTAATGGCTTTTAAAAGAGCCGGAGCAGATTTAATTGCCAGTTATTTCGCCAAAGAATATGCCTTGCTTGTAAATAAAAAATAATTATATTTGTCAATAACCTAAACTCTTTTTGATATTATATGAAAAAAATCATCACTCCCGTACTTCTTTTCGGAAGTATCTTTTTTGCCTCTGCACAATATAAAAGTGAAGTAAAATTCAACGTTCTAAACACTATCGCTATTGCTTCGTTTGAAGCAGGATATGAGTTTTTCTTAGATGACAATCAATCTATTGGAGCCGAAGTTCATATTAATGACCGCTTTTCGTATGCTGACGAAAACGACAGAAAAGAGTTTGACACAAATAGTGTTTTAATCAACTACAATTACTATTTCAACCCTGAAAATACAGGAACTATATTTGCTTTTCCGTTTGTGAAATATCGCTTTGGGGAGCATAAAGATGAAGTAAAAGGAAATACTGATATGGATAGCTTCATCTTAGGACTTGGAATTGGTTATAAATGGGCTTGGAATGACAAATTCGCCATTGGGCCTTATGCCAGCGTTGCTCGAAACTTCAATGAAGATGTGAGTGAGCGTTTTTCGGCTATCGAAGCAAATGCCGGAATTAGCGTTGGCTTCAGATTCTAGCAACCTAAACTTTTTCAGATATGGATTTCTTGCAAAACCTTGATGCGCTACACCAAACTTTTTGGTATATCGCACTTCCGGTGAGTGTTATTTTTATCATTCAGATGATTATGACATTTGTCGGAGCGGATGCTTCAGACGGAATTGAAGCTGATTTTGATGGTGACTTTGACGGAGATGCTCCTTTTCAGCTTTTCTCTTTACGAAACTTAATCAACTTTTTATTAGGCTTCGGGTGGACAGGTGTTTTGCTTTATGACCGATTTGAGAATAAAACTATCTTGGTTTTTATCGCTTTTCTAGTTGGAGCTGTTTTTGTTGGAATGTTTTTCTTCCTAATCAAACAAATTCTGAAATTAGGCGAAAACAATACATTTAAAATCGAAAACACCATCGGGAAAACCGCTTCGGTTTATCTTACCATACCACAAGGAAAATCAGGAAAAGGAAAAGTGCAAGTTTCTGTAAACGGAACCACTCATGAGCTGGATGCTGTTAGCGAAAACGATATGATTCCGTCAGGAACTATGGTTCGTATCAAAGCTATAGAAATCGGCAATTTGCTTATTGTTGAAAAACTCTAAAAACCTATATTAACTAACCTAAACTTACTACTTAAAATGGGAGAATTATTATTAATTGTTATTGCTGTCACGGTCGGGTTTGTGATATTCTTGGCTTTAGTCTCGAGATACAAACGTTGTCCTTCAGACAAAATCTTAGTAATTTACGGAAAAACAGGAGGCTCATCTGCGAAATGTATTCACGGAGGTGGAGCTTTCATTTGGCCTGTGATTCAAGACTATGCTTACCTTGATTTAAAACCCATTTCGATTGAAGCTAACTTGACGAATGCTCTTTCCAGACAAAACATCAGAGTTGATGTTCCGTGTCGATTCACCATTGCTATTTCGACAGATACAGACAGCATGAATAATGCTGCTGAGCGTTTGCTTGGGCTTACTCCCGGAGACATTCAAGAACTTGCAAAAGATATTTTGTTTGGGCAATTGCGTTTGGTGATTGCTACGATGACCATCGAAGAAATCAACTCAGATAGAGATAAATTTTTAGACAACATTTCAAAAAACGTAGATACAGAGCTTAAGAAAATTGGTCTTAAACTTATCAACGTAAACGTAACTGATATCAAAGACGAATCAGGATATATTGATGCTTTGGGTAAAGAAGCCGCTTCAAAAGCGATTAACGAAGCTAAAATATCAGTTGCTGAACAAGAAAAAATCGGGGAAACCGGAAAAGCTTTAGCTGATAGAGAAAGAGACGTACAGATTGCTGAAACTCATAGAGATAGAGACGTAAAAATCGCTATTACTAACAAAGACAGAGAAGTAAGTATTGCTTCGGCTTTTAGAGATGAAGCCATCGGGAAAGCAGAAGCACAAAGAGATACTCGAGTGGCTACTTCAGAAGCGAATGCTATTGCCGTTAGAGGAGAAAACCAAGCTAAAATCGAAATTGCCAACTCTGAGGCTGCTCGTAGAGAAAAAGAAGCAGAAGCTTTGAGAATTGCAATTACAGCAGAAAAAGTACAGCAAGCAAAAGCTCTCGAAGAAGCTTATCAAGCCGAACAAAAAGCAGAGGCTGCCCGTTCAGAAAGAGAACGTTCTACTCAAGTGGCCAATATTGTGATTCCTGCTGAAATTGCTAAACAAAAAGCAATTATCGAAGCTCAGGCAGAGGCAGAACGAATCAGAGTTCAAGCCAAAGGAGAAGCAGACGCTATTTTTGCTAAAATGGAAGCTGAAGCAAAAGGTCTTTACGAAATCTTGACCAAACAAGCTGAAGGTTATAGAGAGGTGGTTTCGGCTGCAGGAGGTGACCCGACCAAAGCCTTCCAGTTATTGCTTATCGAAAAACTTCCTGAACTAGTTAAAACCCAAGTGGAAGCAGTTAAAAACATCAAAATTGATAAAATTACGGTTTGGGATTCAGGAGCGAATGCAGAAAACGGAAACAATTCGACCGCTAATTTTGTTTCGGGTATGATGAAAACAGTTCCACCTTTGAATGACTTATTCAACATGGCCGGACTTAACCTCCCGACTTATCTAAAAGGTGAAGATATAAAAGATATCACGCCACCTGAAAACAAAACAGAATAATATAAAAGTATTCCGATATCTAAAACCCTGTAGGAATTTACGTTCTTTCAGGGTTTTCTTATGCTTTTTAACATAGTAGTAATACGAAAAAACTATCTTTGCCCTCTAACTTTATTTTTTTATGATGAAAAAATTACTTTTTACTTTATTTGCCTTAACATCCGTTTTAAGCTTTTCACAGGAAACCATCAACACCATGTTCTATAATCTTTTTAGGTTTCCGAGTTCAAATCCCGCTAACAGGGAGTTTATCCTAAGAGACATTTTAGACGAATACCAACCTGATTTGTTTATGGTTTGTGAATTAGAAACCGAAGTCGGTGCTGATCTTATCCTGAATACTTCGCTTCAAAACTTCCCTAACTTTCAGCGAGCGGTTTATCACAAAAACACATCGAGTACTTCTGATTTCATTCAGAATATGGTCTATTTTAATACCAAAAAACTCCAACTCATCAGCCAAGAAATTCACCCGACCAATTACAGAGACATCAATCAATACACTTTTAAGCTCAACACCGTTGAAAGCGAAACAGAACCTATTTATTTGGAAGTTTTTGTCACTCACTTAAAATCGAGTACCGGAACAGCCAACCAGCAAGCTCGATTAGGTATGGTTGAAGTTTTTACTCAAGCACTCGAAGCGTTAGACCCAAATAGTTATGTGCTTTTTGCGGGTGATTTCAACCTTTATACGTCATCTGAACCTGCTTACCAAAAAATATTGAGCTTAGACAACGCCATTCAAATGGTTGACCCTATCAACACTCCGGGAAGCTGGAACAACAACGCTAACTTCACACATGTGCATACACAATCGACTCGTCTATCAAACAGCGGATTCGGTTCTGGAGCCAATGCAGGAGCTTCGGGAGGTATGGATGACCGTTTTGACTTTATTATGATGAGCAACAACTTCAACACTAGTTCTGATTTTTATTACGTTGAAGACACTTATAAAGCCTACGGAAACAACGGAAACTGTTTTGATAAAAGCATCAACAGCGAAGATTGCTCCGGTGAATATTCCTTCGAACTTCGAGATAATCTGTATTGGATGAGCGACCATACTCCGGTAGTAATGCAGTTTGAAACTACTCAGACTTTCTTATCTAAACCTGTGTATGTTCAAAAACCAATGATGTGGTTCAACTCTCCGAATTACGGAAACAGCTATATTGAACTCGGCATCAACCCACAACAACTGAATTCTGAAAACATCTATATTTATAACTTGTTAGGGCAAAAAGTTCGCTCTATTACGATTGGCGAACAAGAAAACATTCTGCTTGACATCAGTGGTTTATCAAACGGAATGTATTTGATTAAAACCGACAGCAATACAGAAGTTTTAAAATTCATTAAACAATAACATTTGAGATTATACAGGTTTTTACTGCTACTACTTTTACCGTTACTCAGCCAAGCTCAGCATCAATCAAAAGTGAATGCAACGCTTTCAGCTGAAGCGGACAACATTAGCGTTTTTCAAGAAATCACCTATCACAACACTTCAAACGACTACTTAGAGAAAATCGTATTAAACGATTGGAACAATGCTTTTTCGTCTAAAA
>JBEBUB010000136.1:0-5916 GCA_040393445.1 Flavobacterium beibuense | reverse complement strand
GAAGTAAAACTGTTTTCCATTTTCATAGCCTCGAGAATCAAAAGGTTATCGCCTTCTTGAACCTCTTGCCCTACTGTAACACTGATTTCTAAAACCAAACCAGGCATTGGAGCTTTAATGGCATTTACTTGTTTGGCAGAACCTACTTCGAATCCCATTTGTTTGATAAGTAAATCCAGAGAATTGGCTAGGTTTACTTCATAGATATTTCCGTTTACTTTTACAGTGTAGTTTTTCGTAAGGAAATCAGCTTTAACAATCTCTGCTTTATAAGACACGTTATCTTTAAGAATATGAAAATTAGATTCGTCAAGCGAAATGCTATCTAAATTTTCGAGAGAAGTGGCTGTTAGATCAAAAGAATCGGCTTTGTTGACCGTAGCTTTATAGGTAGTCATAGTACTAGTTTTGAAAAGTGGTAAAAATAAAAAATCCCGAGCAAAATTCGGGATTTTTCTGTTATAAATCACAAAAATTTTTCTACTTCAGTTTTCAATTCTTCCAAAGTAAAAACTTTTTCATAGAAAATACGTTTGTCTTTGTTGTAGATGACCGTAACCGGGATTGCTCCAGACCAATTTTTGTCCACTCGTGATATCCAAGAATTAAAATCCGGGTCGTTGATATGTATCACTTCAGATTGGATAGCATTGTCATCAATAAACGGAAAAAGTCTGGATTCAATCATTTTTGGGAAGTCTAAACTTGCCAGAATCACATTCACTCCTTTGTGTTTATAGGTAGTGTTTATCGATTCAAAATGAGGGAGTTCTTCGACACAAGGTTGGCACCACGTTGCCCAAAAATTCACCACATAAACCTCATCATCTTTGATATTCAGGAAATGCTCAAAATTATCGAAGTTATAGGACGGAATTTCAAGTCCGTTTTGTTCATAGATTTTCAAAGGTTTTGCCTGAGAAATTTCTTCTGCAACCGTTTGGTTTTGTTGACAGGAAAAAAGTAAAGCACTTCCTACTACAAACATCGCTTTATACCATTTCAACATCATTAGTTCCTTTCTTAAATAGAAGTGTAAAAATACAACGGGCTAGTGGGTAAAAAAAGTTTTTAACAAAGATTTATTGTTAAATAACACCCCATAAACCTATCTTTTCATACTGAAATGGCCTTTTTTGATAACTCCGTTTTTACGCTCTACGGTAAACCAATAATCTGTTGAATGAAGTTTTTTTCCGTTGAAGGTTCCGTCCCAACCCAATTCATCGCCTTTAAAAACCTTAATCAGTTTTCCGTATCGGTCAAATATACTGATGGTCATATCCGGTTCAAGTGAAGATAGCGGAATCCTCCAATAATCGTGAATTCCGTCTCCGTTTGGAGTAAAATATCTTGGATAATTAAGAACTAAAGCTTCTGATACAGCTTCTCCGCAACCGTTTAAATCTTTTACAAAAATCGTATAATAACCTGTTTGCAAACCAGAGAAGACATTACTTTGCTGATAATAAACTCCGTTTAGGGAATACATATAATTTCCGCTACCGCTTACATTTATTATAATAGAATTGTTAGTATTTGTCCAATCATTTATTTTAATTTCTTCTATTAAGGGAGCTGATGAAGTAGAAACTGTAAATGTAATTTCAACTTCACATACCGTATTCTCTATATGATTAGATACAGTAACCGTATAAGTTCCTCCTTCTGTTATTTCTATAGAACTATCTGTAGAACCATCATACCAAAGATAACTATCAAATAGCCCTTCTAAACTAATGGTTAATTTTTCTTGGTCTTCACAGAGAAAATATTCAGTAGGAATCGTTGCTATATCAGGCGTTTCAATGATAATTAAATCAAAATAAGCAATATTAAAACAGCCTTCAATTAAATTGTTCTCTACTCGTACATAAACTCTATGAGTTCCGGAATCCACTATATAGTTATCCGGTAACGGATTATTATCATTATAAGCATCTTCATAACTCAAATGATAACTAAAGTTAAAGTAATCAAGAGAAAGTGTAGAAGCTATAAAATAAATATTCCGTTCAGGTAAATAGAATTCATATTCTCCTGTTTCAGGGTTGCTACATGCAGAAAAATTCTCTGTAGGGCCATTGGCCACCATAAGTTCTACATCTGTCAAATCAAAATTTCGATTTCGTATGTTACCACAAGGATCTGTTACTTGAAAAGTATAAATTCCGGGTTCTAAATCCAAAAAAATATTATTATTTCCGTTATCTACAAAAAATGGTTGCCCATCTTTTTGAATAATATAATAATTAAGAGGCTCTATCCCCTCTGCTTGGATATATATGGTTTGCAAATTACTATCTGAACCCTCACACATTATTCTATAAGCATTAATAATAGTTAGCTCCATAGAATAGTTGAATTCAAAATAAGACTCTTTTATACATTGTTCCGTTTGATAAGGAGAGTCTGATAATACAACAGTAAAAACTTTCACTATACGATAACTCCCAAAAAAGCCTATGTTCAATACTTCATAATAATTTCCTGATGCATGCATAGGAATCGGAATAGAATTCTCAGCCGTAGGGACAGTTTCACTAGGGTAAGCTATACCTGTATAAGGGTTACCCCATTCTCCTGTAGCCTCATCAAAATATTGCAACCAAAAACTCTCTGCAGGACTACCAAAATCTCGATAAATACGATAATCAACAATTAAATCAAAAATATTACATTGTTTTTTTACTTCGATAAAAGGAGGTTGGTTATAGGTATCTCCGGCCACCTCCACAGGGATAGTTTGTTCTACTCCACATCCATCCTCAGCTTGTATTATATAAGTTCCCATAGGTAGATTTGGCATAAACAATACTCCGTTCACAGTTATATGGGCTGATGCATCATAAGGCAATTCATAAGGGAAATCAGCAGGAGCATTAACGATTATAGCTTCAACAAGAGGACCGTTTTGACTATTCACACGTAAGGTTCCGTGAAAATCTTCACAAGCAATATAACTAGACCCAACAATATCAAATAAAGTTTGCTCTGGAATTTCTATTTCAACTTCCTGTTCTAAACCACAAGAATCTAAAATAGAAACAATATAAACTCCGGGAGGATAATTTTGTACTCTTACTTCTCCTTCTTCATTAATAGCATCATCTATATTAAGAGGATAAGGAGCTAACTCTGGAGGCCCATCAATTATCTGAGCTGATACTATCATTCGATCAGTTTGGAATTTTATTAAAAAATATCCTCCAAATTCTCCACACCCTTGATTACCAAATCCTTTAATAGGTTCGTCCTCAACAAGTTCAGATATAAAGTTGAATTGATGTTCTGTGCCACACTCATCAGATATAGTGATAATATATTCACCTGAAGGTAATGGATTATCTGTCATACCATATAAAGCAAGTGATTCTGAATGATATGGGTGATTTTCGTTATAATCTAAAGGATCAAATTCGAGGTCGCCCAAATAGGTAATATCTACCGTATAAGGATACATTAATCCTTCTACTAATAACGTAAAATATACATTCCCACATTCATTTTCTCCTACCTGTAAATCTAAAAACATATAATCGGCTTCGACTGTAATCATTTCGCCACAAGCATCTGTATAAACTAAATCAAAACTTACTGGTTCTCCGTTAAAATAAGGAAAATCAATATAAAAAGAATTGGTTGCAGCGCCTTCCGGAATATCTACAGTACCAGTAAAAGTTTGAGTTCCTTCTGTAGAGGTAAAATTATAGGCGATTTCTAATCCATTTATTTCGTGTGATGAATTCGAACTATAATAAGCTCGTATAGTATCACAAGAAATTAGTTCATTTTCATTATTCCAAATTTGTAAATAAGTATTAAGTTGTGTTTCAATAGTATGCGTTCTTACATAACCTTCTCCACAATCATCATAAATTCTAATTTGATAGGTTTCATTAGGTATAAGGCCTGTAAAAACATTTGAATCTTGTAGTGGATAAGTCATTGGGCCGGAGAAAATTTCGTATGACACCGGATTTCCTTCTATAGTAACAACTTCAATCGATACGCCACAAGGTGTAGCAGTTTCAACAATAAAATACGTTAACGGAACTATGAGATTTTCAATAGTTACTTGTTGAGTTTGAACCGTAGTTACTCCATTAAGGTTTTCGATAGCGTTGATGATATAAGTTCCGTTAGTTAAAAACTCAACAAAGGTCGAAGTTGTCACCAAAAGAGGGGTTGTTGTATTCGGGAGTTTATATATAACAAACGTATAGCTAGCCTGAGCATTTGTGTTTGTTAGCTGAAAAGTGAGAGTGGCGTTACCAGTACAGGTTTCATCGGTTTTGGTAACATTAAAAGAAAACTGAGCCAGTCCCGAGAAAGAGACTAACATAAAAAACACCACAATAAAACCACGTAATTTTGTTTTCAAATTCGCTTGCGATTTTTAATAAAAGATTAAAGATACAATTATTTTATAATCTAAAAATATTTACACCTATTTTTTTTCAGAAAAGCCACCTAAGACATTTTGACATTTTTAATCTTTTAAAAATCAATATTTTGTGACATTTTGACTGATTTTATAAATCGGAATAAAACTTGTCAAAAAACAATAAAAATTTACTAACGATTTAAAAAAATATTAAATATATGAACTTAAATAATTTTACTATCAAATCACAAGAGGCTATTCAGAGAGCACAGCAACTTGCTCAAGGCTTTCAAAATCCTCAAATTGAAAACGAACACATTTTCAAAGCTATTTTGGATGTGGATCAAAGCGTAACTCCATTTTTATTAAAGAAATTAGGAGTAAACGTACAGCTTTTTGAACAAGTGCTAAACAGCACTATAGACAGCTTTGCCAAATCACAAGGTTCAGACCTTATGCTTTCTAGAGAAGCCGGTTCTACCCTTACTGAAGCAATGAATATTGCTAAAAAAATGAATGATGAATACGTTTCGGTTGAGCATTTGGTTTTGGCAATTTTTAAATCAAAATCAAAAGTAGCTCAGATTCTGAAAGACCAAGGTGTCACCGAAAAAGGCCTTCAAAGCGCTATTGCTGAAATCAGAAAAGGCGAACGAGTAACCTCACACAGCCAAGAAGAAACCTATAATGCACTAAACAAATACGCTAAAAACCTGAATCAATTAGCCAATGACGGAAAACTCGATCCGGTAATTGGTCGTGATGAGGAAATTCGTAGAGTGTTGCAAATTTTGTCTCGACGTACGAAAAACAACCCTATGCTTGTGGGTGAACCCGGCGTGGGTAAAACCGCTATTGCAGAAGGCTTGGCTCACCGAATCATTCAAGGAGACGTACCCGAAAACTTGAAAAACAAAATTGTTTTCTCTCTTGATATGGGCGCTCTTATTGCCGGAGCGAAATATAAAGGTGAATTCGAAGAACGTCTGAAATCAGTCGTAAAAGAAGTGACTTCAGCTGAAGGTGACATTGTGCTTTTCATTGACGAAATCCACACATTGGTTGGAGCCGGAGGTGGCGAAGGTGCTATGGATGCCGCAAACATCTTGAAGCCTGCCCTTGCTCGTGGAGAACTTCGTGCTATCGGAGCTACAACTTTGGACGAATACCAAAAGTATTTCGAAAAAGACAAAGCGCTTGAGCGTCGTTTCCAGAAAGTAATGGTGGATGAACCCGATACCGAAAGTGCTATTTCTATCTTACGTGGTATCAAAGAAAAATACGAAACGCATCACCAAGTACGAATCAAAGATGAAGCGATTATATCAGCTGTTGAGCTATCGCAACGTTACATCACCAACCGTTTTTTGCCCGATAAAGCAATTGACTTGATGGATGAAGCGGCTTCAAGACTTCGAATGGAAATCAATTCGAAACCGGAAGAACTCGATGTTTTAGACAGAAAAATCATGCAACTCGAGATTGAAATCGAAGCTATTAAACGTGAAAATGACGAAACCAAACTCAAA
>JBEBUB010000135.1:0-5991 GCA_040393445.1 Flavobacterium beibuense | reverse complement strand
GGGAAATGTCTTTTACTTTATAAGCCACATAAGGCAAAGTTTTTACACTCATTTTCTGAAAATTTTTGCAAAGGTAGTGTTTTTTGTATTAAGACTGAAGTATTAAGATAGGTTTGGGATTTATTACATTATCGTTCTGCATCAATTAATACATCCCTCAGTTCGCTTAAAATCATAGCGGTAGCTCCCCAAACAATATTGTTGTTAATAATATAGGAGGGAACTCCCGGAAATTCCGAATAACTTGCCTTTATATTATGGGTATGCACTTTTAGATTCAAGAAATCGTTCAAAGGTATTTCGATGATTTCTGCTACTTCTTCTTCTTGACGGATGAAAGTCGGTTCAAAGTCCAAATGTCCGATAAAAGGATATACCAAAAAGTTACTTGGGGGTACATAAATCTCAGACAATTCTCTTATTAATTGAATTTTACTTTTTTCCACCCCGATTTCTTCAAAGGTTTCCCGGATGGCAGTATTGTGGAGTTGTACATCATTGGTTTCAAACTGACCTCCCGGTAAGGCTATTTGTGATGAATGAATCCCTCGAGGAGCTCTTTTGATTAAAATCAAATACGTTTGATTTTCTTTCGGATAAAACAAAGCCATCACACCTGCTCTTTTTGGGTTAAGATGTGAGTAGTCCCAGAGTTTTAGCATTTTTATACGTTCCATAGGAGCCATTTTTAGATGGGATTCCTGTGCCGGTAAGCCGATGTTTTGTATTTTTGGAATGTTTTTTAGAAACAGCTCGAAGTCCATAAGAAAAAGTTTATAGTTTCAGCCATACAGGCAGAATATCAAAAGTAGAAAATAAATGTATAGCAAAGAAGAAGTTCAAGCGTTAAAAAAAGAATTCTGGACCGCATTTGCAGAAGCGTATCCCAGGAAATGGCTTTTGTATGATACGAAAATAAAAGACTTTTCTTTTAAGTTTTATGCAGATAACAAAAAGGCGGAAGTGCTTTTAGCTATAGAACATAAAAGTCCTGAAATACAAAAAAAATATTTCGAAAAATTAGAATCTCTTAAGACTTTATTTCTGGAGGATTATTTGCCTGAAGCTAATTTTGATGAATATCACCGACTCGAAAACGGAAAAATTATTGCTAAAGTTTGGGTAGAAATGCCTATTGGTTTTCACAATAAAACCAACTGGAATGTTATTTTTGATTTCTTCTATGAAAAGATGGATGCCTTCGAAAGGTTTTTCTATGAATTTGAAGATTTTATAAAACAACCCTAAAAAGTCGAAAGCATAAAGCCAAAAACCTTAGGTCGTAATGGCTAACATATAACTGCCTGCTCTCATCCTACCAAGATAGAACTTTTTCTTTTAAAGATTTCCGACCCGTCAAAACAGGAAAAGTTTTTTTGACTACATTGCTAAAAATAAGAAGCGGTAAGCATAGGTCTTAATCTATACTTACCGCTTATGGCTTAAAGCTTAAAGCTTTTTAAATTATCTTACTACTAATTTTCTTGTAGCAGTTTTTCCTTCTTCAGTTACTTTAACGATGTAAACACCTGCATTAAGGTTTACGTTAACAGCACCGTTTGAAGTTGTAGTGTTTACTACTTGTTTTCCTAGTACGTCAAAAATAGCTACTGATTTCTCAATGCTGTTGTTTGAAGTTACATAAAGAGTGTTTCCAGAAAGTGGGTTCGGATACACAGCAAGACCAGCGATGTTGTTGTCTTTTACAGAAGATGTTCCATAACCTGTCCAAGTAAGATTATCAATTACTACTTGTCTGTTTGTGTTAGCGTCTTCAATACCAAAAACTCTTAGGATAAGTTCAATTTCTCCTTCAATGTTGATGTCTTCAACAGTAAACTGTACTACAGTATCATCTTCACCATTAGCAAAATCATGTGTGAATTGTTCAACTACTTCTCCGTTAATTACCAATTCTAATTGTCTTGTATTATTTCCAACAAATGCTTTTCTAACATCTACAGAAAAGTTTCCGATACCTCCTGTGAAAGTTGCAGAGATAGCACTTTGTGCTGGGTCAGGATTGTGTCTTCTCAATAGGATTCCTTTTCCGTCAATAGGATAAGATTGCTCTCCTGTTACGTGAAAATAATTCCAAGTAATTCCGTTATCTCCAACATAAGAACCGTCATTATAATTAACCCCTTCAGGTACGTTATGGTTCTCAAAAGTTTCAAGACCTTGCGCAAAAGCAAAACCTCCGATTAAAGCTAAAGCTAAAGTGTAAATTTTTCTCATAGTGTTCTTTTTTAAATTATTAATTAATGCAAAGGTATAAAAAATCTTTTTATTACGTAGTTTGTTAGTGACAAATAACAATTATTTAAAATCAGTTAAAAATTGACGTTTATTTTAAATCCGTATAAACCACTTAATTTTGTATATTCTGTAACTCTTTTATTTCATCTCTAAGCTTGGCCGCCTGAATAAAATCAAGTTCTTTGGCTGCTTTTTCCATCGCTTTGCGTTTTTCACGAATGCGTTTTTCAATCTCTGTTTTAGAAAGTAGAGACATGTCTTCTTTCTTGTTAATAACCGATAAATCGTAGTGAAAAGAAGTAATCGGGCTTTTGGCAAGTGGATTTTCGATGCTTTTAGTCAAAGGTGTCGGAACCAAATTATTTGCTGTGTTATAGGCTATTTGTTTTGACCTTCTGTAATTGGTTTCATCTATGGTTTTTTGCATACTGGCTGTGATTTTGTCAGCATACATAATAGCTTTTCCGTTTACATTTCGGGCTGCACGACCTACAGTTTGCGTAAGCGAACGATGACTTCTCAGAAACCCTTCTTTATCGGCATCAATTATAGCAACCAAAGATACTTCAGGTAAATCGAGACCTTCTCTAAGTAGGTTGACACCAATCAATACATCAAAAAGTCCTTTTCTGAGATCTTGCATAATCTCAACACGTTCTAACGTATCAATATCAGAATGGATGTATCGACAACGAATACTCACTTTAGTAAGGTATTTTGTGAGTTCTTCAGCCATTCGTTTGGTGAGTGTTGTAACCAAAACTCTTTCGTCAGCTTCAGCTCTCACGTGTATTTCTTCAATCAAGTCATCAATTTGATTTTCGCTAGGGCGAATTTCAATAATTGGATCTAAAAGTCCTGTCGGACGGATGATTTGTTCTACATAAACTCCTTCAGATTTTTGTAATTCGTAATCAGCCGGAGTAGCACTTACGTACAAAACCTGATTTTGCATGGCTTCAAACTCTTCAAACTTCAACGGACGGTTGTCCATAGCAGCAGGAAGTCGAAAACCGTATTCCACCAAGTTTTCTTTTCGAGAACGGTCACCTCCATACATAGCATGAACCTGAGAAATCGTTAC
The DNA here is from genome assembly GCA_040393445.1 of Flavobacterium beibuense. Taxonomy (GTDB): domain Bacteria; phylum Bacteroidota; class Bacteroidia; order Flavobacteriales; family Flavobacteriaceae; genus Flavobacterium; species Flavobacterium beibuense_B. Next base: position 2,648 of record JBEBUB010000135.1, on the reverse strand, counting down.
GTGTGATTCGTCAACGACCATCAGATAATCTTTCGGAAAATAGTCTAACAGACAGAATGGTCTCGTCCCGGGTGCTCTTCGGTCTAAATACCTCGAATAGTTTTCGATTCCAGAGCAATAACCTAATTCACGAATCATTTCTAAATCGAAATTGGTTCGTTCTTCCAGACGTTTGGCTTCCAGATGTTTTCCGATTTCTTTGAAATAGTCAACTTGCTTGACTAAATCTTGTTGAATATCCCAAATGGCTTCTTTCAATACATCGGGGGAAGTCACAAACATATTGGCCGGATAAATCGTAATTCGGTTACGACTGTCAATTCTTAAAGCTGTTTTTGGGTCAAATGTTTCGATTTCGTCAATTTCATCTCCAAAAAACAAAATTCGAAAGGCCTCGTCGGAATAAGCTGGAAAAATCTCGACTGTATCACCTTTTATTCTAAAATTCCCGGGATTAAAATCAGCTTCGGTTCTGGAATATAAACTTTGAACAAGTCTGTGAAGCAATTTTGTTCTGGAAATAGTTTGATTTTGTTCTAATTCGATAACGTTTTTCTGAAATTCAATTGGGTTTCCGATACCATACAGACATGATACTGATGCCACAACCAACACATCTCTACGACCAGAAAGTAGGGAAGAGGTGGTGCTAAGTCGCATCTTTTCGAGTTCTTCGTTAATCGATAAATCTTTTTCGATATAAGTTCCCGTAACAGGAAGGTATGCCTCGGGTTGATAGTAATCGTAATAAGAAACGAAATATTCTACCGCATTATTCGGAAAGAAATTTTTGAATTCGGCATACAATTGAGCGGCCAACGTTTTGTTATGAGCTAAGACCAGAGTGGGTCGTTGAACTTCTTGAATTACGTTGGCAACCGTAAAAGTTTTTCCGGAACCCGTAACTCCTAACAAAGTTTGGTATTTTTCATCGTTGTGAATGCCTTTGCTTAATTTTTCAATTGCTTGAGGCTGGTCACCAGTGGGTTTATAATCAGATACGACTTGGAATTTCATGTTCTAAATGTTCGAATTGACAAAGGTACAAAGAAAAAATCTTGGAAACATTTCCAAGATTTTGATGATTTTATTTAGTTTTTTCGTTGCTGAAATATCGAGTATACAGCCAAGTCAGGGTAAATGTCGGGATAATATCAGTGATAGGTAGTATTTCTTCTAGAAAAACAATAATACCTCCTACTTTACCAACGGTTCCTTTATACATTCGGTTCAGGATAAATCCTGCAATAGGAGCCCAAATGATGTCAAAACTCTCACCAATAAACGGGAAAAGATAAGTAGCCATCCCAACTAAATCCAGTAGAATGCTACTTATTAGTTTTTTTGTAGACGGCTTTTCCATATTCTGTGTTTGTGAATGAATTATTTTTTCTTTTTCAGTCTGCCTCGGTTTACAGGTTTTGTTTTTCGAGGATTTCGTTTGCCCGGACCACCAAGGTTTACTTTTTTGTTTTTATCTTTTTTCTCATGAAATGCTCCACTACCTTTTTCCATATTCGGTCGTTTGAGCACTAATTTCGTTGGTTGTTTTTTCTTTTCGAATTCCAATAGCGTAGTTGAAACTTCAACTTCTTCAGGAATTTCTAAAGTATCAACTTCGAGATTCATCAAAAGTTCAGCCTCCATAAACCATTCTTCCTCTCTTGGAGCTACAAAACTCAAAGCAATTCCGTTTTTGTCTGCACGACCTGTACGACCAATACGGTGAATGTATTGCTCAGGAATTTCAGGAATTTCTAGGTTAATCACGTGAGTAATGTCTCTAATATCGAGACCTCTTGCCATAATATCTGTAGTGATAATACCTTGCAGATTTCCTTTTTGAAAATCAGCCAAAGTATTCAACCTATAATTCTGAGATTTATTGGAATGAATCACACCGAATCTATCCGGAAAATCAGCTTCAATTCTTTCGTGTACCCATTCTACAATACGTTTATTGTTTACGAAAATTAGCACTTTTTCAAGGCTTTCATCTGTAGCAATAAGGTGTTTAAGTAAATCTACTTTCGTAGTAAAATTCGGAACGATATATTTTAACTGTTGAATTTTCTCAAGCGGAGTTCCCGAAGGAGCCAAAGAAACCTCTTCCGGAAAATCAAAGTAATCGTTGATTACCTCATCAACATCTTCTGTCATCGTAGCCGAAAACAAGATGTTCTGACGTTTGCCTTTCATCATAGCCAAAATCGAAGTCAGCTGAGTTCTAAAACCTAGGTTAAGGATTTCGTCAAACTCGTCAATGACTAATTTTTTGGTTTCGTCAAAACGAACGACATTGTCCAAAGCCAAATCCATAAGCCTTCCCGGAGTTGCCACAAGCAAATCGACACCTTCATAAATCGCTTTTTTCTGAGTGTTGATGTTTACTCCGCCATAGACTCCCAAAACTCTTACCGACATATATTTGGCAAGTTTTTGAGCTTCTTCGGTTACTTGAACAACAAGTTCCCTTGTAGGTACAATCACCACAATTTTCGGGATATCTGAACCTGTAAATTGATATTGCTTGAGTAACGGAAGCAGATAAGCAAAGGTTTTTCCTGTACCTGTCTGAGCAATTCCCATCATATCTCGACCTGAGAGTATAACCGAAAATGATTTTTCCTGAATAGGAGTGAGGTTTT
>JBEBUB010000134.1:0-6058 GCA_040393445.1 Flavobacterium beibuense | reverse complement strand
GCTGCCATATTCACCATTTCCTCTACGCTTGCTCCCAATTGGAAGATATGTACTGGTTTGTCAAGACCTAACATAATTGGCCCAATAGAGTCATTTTTGTTGAGTTCTTTAAGGAGTTTATAAGTGATATTTGCAGATTCCAAATTCGGAAAAATTAGTGTATTTACTTTTTTACCTGCCAATTTCGAGAATGGAAATTTCGATTTCAACATGTCCGGATTCAGAGCGAAGTCCGTTTGAATTTCTCCATCAACTATCAAATCCGGATAGTTTTTATGTAGAAAATCTACTGCTTCACGAATCTTATTAGTACTTGGCTGATTAGATGAACCAAAATTCGAAAATGAAACCATTGCTATCACAGGTTCCATACCGAACATACGAACAGTTTTAGCAGTCATCAAAGCAATTTTTGCTAAATCGTCAGCAGATGGATTTGTATTGATTGCTGTATCTGAGAAAAACATCGGACCTCTTTTAGTCATCATCAGGTTGGTAGTAGCAATTCGGGTAACACCCTGAGCTTTATCAATCAATTGCATGATAGGTTTTACAACCGTTGGATATGGTCTCGAATAACCTGTCACCAAAGCATCCGCATCACCATGATTCACCATCATAGCAGCGAAATAATTTCGCTCTCTCATCCATTTTTGAGCCTCATAAAGCGTGATTCCTTTTCTTCTACGAGATTCCCAATACGATTGAGCATATCTTTCTCTTCTGGTATCTTCTTCATGGTCTTTAGGATCGATAATCGGAAGATCTTCATCAAAGCCAATTTCTTTTTTCATGTCAGAAATAACTTCTTTGTTCCCTAACAGAATCGGATATCCGATACCTTCTTCCGATACAATCTGAGCCGCTTTAAGAACATCGAGATTATCCGCTTCAGCAAAAATAATTCGTTTCGGGTCAGACTTGGCTCTGTTCGTAAGCATACGAACCATTTTATTATCGTTTCCGATACGCTCCATTAGTTCGGTTTCATATCTATCCCAATCTGTAATAGGATTCAGTGCTACTCCGCTTTCCATAGCAGCTTTTGCTACAGCAGGAGAAACCACCGTAATCAATCTCGGATCAAATGGTTTCGGAATGATATAATCTCTACCAAAGACCAATTTCTTTTCTCCGTAGGCAATATTTACTTGTTCTGGTACAGATTCTTTCGCCAATCCGGCCAAAGCCCGTACGGCAGCCATTTTCATTTCTTCATTGATTTTTGTAGCTCTTACATCGAGAGCTCCTCTAAAAATGTACGGAAAACCAAGAACGTTATTCACCTGATTAGGATGATCTGAACGACCCGTGGCCATAATCACATCTTGACGAGTTTTTATAGCCAAATTATAGTCAATTTCCGGTTTCGGATTCGCCATAGCGAAAACAATCGGGTTGTCTGCCATTGAAAGCAACATTTCTGAACTCAAGATATCTCCTGAAGAAAGACCAATGAAAACATCGGCACCTTTTAAAGCTTCTTCTAAAGTTGAAATAGGCTTATCTGTAGCATAGATTAATTGTTTTTCAGAAAGTCTTTCATCACCTTTTTTCAGAACTCCTTTGCTGTTAAGCATAAAGAAATTCTCAGGTTTTGCTCCGAAAGCCACATACAGATTCGAACAAGCAATAGCAGCCGAACCTGCTCCTGAAACCACGATTTTCACTTTGTCAAGCTCTTTCCCTGCCAATTCTACTGCATTGAGTAGTGCAGCAGCAGAAATAATTGCCGTTCCGTGTTGGTCATCGTGCATTACCGGAATATCAAGCTCTTCTACTAATCGTCTTTCGATTTCAAACGATTCCGGAGCTTTGATATCTTCAAGATTAATCCCTCCAAAAGTAGGAGCAATATTTTTTACGGTCTGAATAAACTCTTCAATATTTTTTGTACCTACTTCAATATCAAAAACATCAATACCTGCAAAAATCTTAAACAGCAATCCTTTACCTTCCATTACAGGTTTTGAGGCTTCAGGACCAATATCTCCAAGTCCTAAAACAGCTGTTCCGTTTGAGATTACAGCTACCAAATTTCCTTTGGCAGTATATTTATAAACGTTGTTTATATCTTTCTCGATTTCCAAACAAGGTTCTGCTACTCCGGGAGAATAAGCCAAAGCTAAATCTCTTTGAGTGGCATATTTTTTTGTAGGAATAACTTCAATTTTTCCGGGCTTGGGTTTAGCGTGATATAGTAGGGCTTCTCTTCGTTTTGAATCTTTATGCATAATATCTGAGTGGTTTTGTAATTTACAAAGATATAATTTTGAGTGAATAAAAAACAGCCTTTCAAAATAAATTGGAAGGCTGTCAAAAACTTAAATAAGATTAAGGTTACATCACTTTTTGTGTCCAACCAAAAGTATCTTCTGCTTTTTTATACTGAATATCAGTAAGTTTTTCTTTTAAGAATAACGAAACCGGATTTTCGATTTTTGGAAGTTCATAATAAACATCTTCATACGAAAAACCACTAATCGGATTCACCACTGCGGCTGTACCTGAACCAAAGATTTCTTGTAGTGTTCCGTTTTTATGAGCTTCAACCAATTCCGAAACCAAAACAGAACGAACTTCTACGTTAATCCCCAAATGTTTCGCCAAGTCGATAAGCGTTTTTCTGGTAACTCCGTCTAAAATTCTCTCACCAGCTGGAGCTGTATATAACGTATCGTTGATTCTAAACCATACGTTCATCGTTCCGGCTTCTTCAAGTTTGGTATGCGTAGCATCGTCTGTCCAGATAATTTGTTGGAAGCCTTTTTCGTTAGCCAATTTGGTAGGATAAAACTGAGCTGCATAGTTACCTGCTGCTTTAGCTGCCCCGATTCCTCCGTTGGCTGCTCTACTATAATGGTCTGCAATAATCACTTTTACTTCACCTGAATAATAAGACTTAGCCGGTGAAAGTATAATCATAAATCGATATTGCTGAGAGGGTGCTGCCACCACTCCGCTACCGGTAGCTATCATAAAAGGACGAATATATAAGGCGTTTCCTTTACCTTTTTTCACCCATTCTTTTTCGATAGTAATCAATTGTTTTAATCCTTCCATAAAAACAAATTCAGGAACTTCGGGCATTGCCAAACGAACAGCTGATTTGTTGAAACGTTTAAAATTCTCTTCAGGACGGAAAAGCCAAATTTCATCCGAATCAGTTTTGTAGGCTTTCATACCTTCAAAAATGGCTTGACCATAATGAAAAATTTTAGCCGAAGGATCAATCATAAAAGGAGCATAAGGTTCTATAACAGGCTTTTCCCACTTTCCGTTTTTAAAATCACAAACCAGCATGTGGTCTGTAAAAACACTACCGAATGTAAGATTCTCAAAATCCACATTCCCGATTTTTGAAGCCGAAGCTGCTATAAAATCAATTCCTTCTGTTACTCCTGCACTCATTATACTATTATTTAATTCTTATTTTACGTTTTTTAATTCCACGTCAAAAACCAAAGTGGCATTTGGTGGAATTACGCCTCCTGCACCTCTTGAACCATATCCTAAGTGAGACGGAATCACAAAACGAGCTTTATCACCAACACTTAAAAGAGCGATACCTTCGTCCCAACCTTCAATCACTTGACCTACTCCTAGAGCAAACTCAATGGGTTGATTTCTTTTGTATGACGAATCGAAAACTTGTCCGTTATCTAAAGCACCTGTGTAGTGAACAGAAACTTTTTTACCTTTTTGAGCTTTCGCTCCATCTCCTTTTTCAAGGATTTTATAGTATAGTCCGCTTGCTGTTTTTTCGAAACCTTCTGTAAGTTTCTCTAATTTTTCTTGAGCTTGACGTTTTTGTTCTGCAATTCTTTTCTCACGAGAACCTTCAAAAGTTCTGAAAGCCTCAACAGCATTCCATTTTTGAGCTTCCTCACCTACTCTCACGATTTCTAATTTTTCGATTTTATCACCTTGAGCAATGCTATCTACTACATCTTGTCCTTCAACAACAAATCCGAAAACCGTATGGTTGTCATCAAGCCACGGAGTTGGCACGTGAGTGATGAAGAATTGAGAACCGTTTGTTCCTTTTCCTGCATTCGCCATAGAAAGTACTCCCGGTTTGTCGTGTCTTAAATCTTGACGAAATTCGTCATCAAATTTATAACCCGGATCTCCTGTTCCGGTCCCGAGCGGGCAACCTCCCTGAATCATAAAATCAGGAATTACACGGTGAAAATTAAGTCCGTCATAATAAGGTTTACCTTGTGGTTTAGCTGAATTTTCGAGATTTCCTTCTGCTAATCCAACAAAATTCCCTACTGTTCCGGGTGTTTTATCATAAGTAAGTTGTACTAAAATTTCGCCTTTAGAAGTGCTGAATTTAGCGTAAATTCCGTTTTCCATGTTTTAATATATTAAATCAAGGTGCAAAAGTACAGTTTTCGTATGAAACGGCAATCAATAAATTTAGCTATTAACCCTATCTTAACCGTTTGAGACTCACCTAAAACTTTTTTTAAAAAAAGAAGTAGAAAATAATTTGTCTGATAAAAATGTTTTACTATCTTTGCACCCTGATTTTTGGATTAACGTATAAAAACTAAAGATAATGTCAAGAGTTTGTGAACTTACAGGCAAAAGAGCGATGGTAGGAAACAATGTTTCACACGCTATGAACAAAACCAAAAGAAAATTCTCTGTGAATTTGGTAAAAAAGCGTTTCTATTTACCTGAAGAAGACAGATGGATTACTTTAAAAGTATCTGCATCTGCTATTAAAACAATCAACAAAAAAGGAATCAGTGCTGTGCTGAAAGATGCAAGAGCTAACGGTTTTGCTATTTAATAACAACAGCTTTAAAATTATAATACAATGGCAAAGAAAGGCAATAGAATTCAAGTGATTTTAGAGTGTACTGAGCACAAAGAGTCAGGACTTCCTGGAACTTCTCGTTACATCACTACAAAAAATAAAAAGAATACTCCTGATAGATTGGAAATTAAAAAATTCAACCCTATCTTGAAAAGAATGACAGTTCATAAAGAAATTAAATAATTAAGAGTCATGGCAAAGAAAACAGTAGCAACCCTGCAAACCGCTTCAAAAAGATTAACCAAAGCTATTAAAATGGTTAAATCTCCAAAAACAGGTGCTTATACTTTTGTAGAAAGTGTTATGTCTCCTGAATTAGTTGACGATTTCTTGAAAAAGAAATAATTTAAACTTAGATATAAAAAATAAGCTGCCTCATTGAGACAGCTTATTTTTTTTGCGGTTAAATCTCTTTTATTTTCCGTCTTTATCCACAACAGGTCGTTTTTCTGCATTGGCTAATTCCCAAGCTACAGCAAAAGCCAAACGAACTCTTTTCTCATATAAAGGCAAATCTATCTTATCCGGAGTATCGGTTGCTTTGTGATAATCATCATGCACACCATCAAAATAAAAGATGGCCGGGATACCTTTTTTAGCGAAATTATAGTGATCTGAACGATAATAAAAACGATTCGGGTCATTTAGGTCGTTATACTTATAATCCAGCTCTAAACCGATATATTTATTATTAGCTTCCTCAGAAATTTTATGCAAGTCTGTGCTCAAACGATCTGAACCGATTACATACACATAATTATCATTATTCTCTTTACTATAACCTCTTCTACCAATCATATCAATGTTAATATTGGTTGTAGTATTTTCTAACGGGAAAATTGGATTTTCAGAATAATATCTTGAACCATGAAGACCATACTCCTCTCCTGTTACGTGAAGAAACAAAATCGAACGTTTTGGAGTGTAACCATCTTTTTTTGCCTGAACAAAAGCATCTGCTATTTCTAAAAGTGCTGAAGTTCCGGAGGCATTATCATCTGCTCCGTTATAGATTTCATTGTTTTTCATCCCGACATGATCATAGTGAGCTGAGATAACAATAATCTCATCTTTGAGTTCCCCACCTTCAAAATATACCCAGATATTTTCTGAATCCGGAAGTGTAGGACTCCAAGCTGTTTTCATAAACGAAGACGGAACGGGTTGATAAAATCCGTCTGCTTGAGCAGGAAAAGAAAGTCCGATTTTTTTGTAATGTTCAATCAG
>JBEBUB010000133.1:0-6081 GCA_040393445.1 Flavobacterium beibuense | reverse complement strand
CGTTCTCCTTCAAGCAAAGACGGAATCCACATTCCACCTTGTTGACCAAAGACTGAAAACGAACAAAAAACAATGAGTAATCGTAAAAATTTCATAGATGTTATATTTAATATTGATATTGTCTAGTGATTTTTTTGAATCAGGCGCAAGATAGTCTTTTTTTGGTTACCACTCATTGACTTTGTTGGCATCGAGTTTTACGAAAATGAAAATCAATAACGTATAAGCCCAAAGACCGGAACCTCCGTAAGAAAAAAGCGGAAGCGGAATTCCGATGGTTGGAAAAATCCCGAGAACCATTCCGATATTGGCAAAAAAGTGAATAAACAAAATACAGACAACTCCGTAGCCATAAATTCGGCTGAACTTAGCCCGTTGCCTTTCGGCCAAGAAGAGAATTCGGAGCATCAACCCAACAAAAAGAGCAATAACCGCTACACAGCCTATAAAACCCCATTCTTCTGCTAATGTCGTAAAAATAAAGTCAGTATGTTGCTCAGGCACAAAACTTCCTTTGGTTTGAGTTCCTTCCAAAAAGCCTTTTCCGATAAGCCCTCCGGAACCAATGGCAATTTTAGATTGGTTCAGGTTATATCCGGCTCCTTTTACATCGACTTCTTTTCCGATAAGTACGTTAATTCGGTCTCTGTGGTGAGGTTGTAAAACATTCTCAAAAATATAGCTTGAGGAGAATACGAACAAAGAAATTCCGACAAAGACAATAGCACTTGCAATGATGTTTCTATGTACTTTTTTGGTTCTAAAATAATGCAAAGCAACTAGAAGAAATACGCCTCCGATAATATAACTCGGATCGACAATCAAGGCCAAGACAAAAAGTGCTAAAACCACAGCTCCGATAAGGATATAAATGAAAGGCAAGCCTTCTCTGTAAAGCGCAAAAATCAAGAACATAAACACCAAAGCACTACCCGGGTCATTCGGAAGAATCAGTAGCATTGGCAACCCAAGAATAGAAAGGGCTTTAATCTGAGTTTCAAAATTCTTTAAATTAATTTGCGGGCTTTCGAGAAACTTGGCCAAAGCCAAAACCGTAGCTACTTTGGCAAACTCAGAAGGTTGGATGCTAAACGACCCGATTCCGTACCAGTTGGTCTGCCCGTTTACGGTTTTTCCAAAAACAAACAATCCGGCCAACGATAACAAAGCGACTATATAGAAAATTCCTGAGTACTTTTCATAAATCTTAGCATCTAACGAAAGTAAAAATACGATTAAAAAGAAACTCAACCCGATGAACATTACTTGCTTTCCGTATTCAGCTGCAAAATCAAATTCGGTTACTCCTTCTACAGGAGAAGAAGCAGAGAAAATATTGAGCCAGCCCATAAGCACTAGGGCCATGTATAACACTACGGTTAACCAGTCTATGTTTGATATGGTGGATTGGCTCTTCATCTTAATACCAGCTTTGATTGATTAAGAACGGCTCTCCAGATAGTGGTTTTTCATATTCGTGTTGCAATCCTTTTTCGTACATTCTGGTTTCTAAATCCTTACGGGAAATTTCTCCGTTGATGTATTTTTCAATCATTAACGTAGCAATAGGTCCTGCAAAACGAGCTCCCCAATAACCATTTTCCACAAAAACGGCAATTACGATTTTAGGGTCATCTTTTGGTGCGAATGCCAAGAAAATCGAGTGGTCTGTGAGCTGTGTACGCTTCCCGTTGATTTTAGTAAAGTTTTCGGCCGTTCCGGTTTTTCCGCAAATTTCAAGTCCTGACACTTGTAATCTTGAGGCTGTTCCACCTGTGTAAACAGCAAATAAACCATCGATAACAGGTTCGAAATGTTTGGGGTCTATCGTAGATTGATGTCTGGTTACGAACTTTTTATCGACTTCTTCGCCTTCAATTTCCTTGATAATATGAGGAGTAAAATAATGTCCTCTGTTGGCCACAGCAGACATCATTGTAGCCAACTGAATTGGTGTTGTTTCTATTTCTCCTTGACCAATGGAATTCGAAATGATAGTAGTTGGTCCCCAATTGAAGTTATAACGTCTAGCATAATAATCTCCATCAGGAATTCTTCCTTTTTTTCCGGTTGGGAGGTCATATCCTAAGAAATCACCTAACCCAAGACTCTTGGCATGTTTACTAAAAGCATCCACTCCTTCTTTTGCTGTTTTGTGTTTATTAATAGTTTTCATAAACACATTCGCAAAATAAGTATTACAAGAGTTTCGCATACCTTCATGAAGACTAAAATTTCCGGAATCGTGGCACTTCATAAATCTATTTCCGTATGAAAAACCATGCCTACAAACAAAAGCTGTTTGTGGGTCAATAGCACCTTCTTGTAAACCTACTAGAGCCGTAACAATTTTGAAGGTAGAACCCGGAACATATTGTGCTAAAAGACCTCTATCAAACAAAGGTTTTGAAATCGTATCTCTAAGGAACATGTTATAATTCTTGGAACGTTCTCTACCCACCAACAAAGCCGGGTCATAACTCGGAGCCGAAACCAAAGCTAGAATTTCTCCTGTTTTAGGGTCAAGAGCCACGATTCCGCCTCTTTTATTGACCATTAGTGATTCTCCGTATTCCTGAAGAGCAATATCAATAGTAAGTGTAATATCTTTTCCTCTTACGGCTAAGGTATCATACATTCCGTCTTTGTAAGAACCTAATTCTCGGTTGAGTTTATCAACCTGAGCATATTTTACTCCTTTTGTTCCTCTAAGAACATGCTCATAAGCCAATTCTACTCCGTTTTTCCCTTTTAAATCTCCACTTTTATAGTATGGGTCTTTGTCTATTTCAAATTGATTTACTTGAGCAATATCTCCAAAAACATTGGCTGCTGATTTGGTTTGATAATCTCTTAAGAAACGTTTTTGGATATAGAATCCTTTGAACCTCCGCATCTGTTCTTGAAACGAGGCAAATTCTTTTTTGTTAAGTTGTGTGAGAAGTGGCGAAGGCAACCATCGGCTGTAGTGAATGGCCTTTTGAAGTTGTTCTTCGAAATATTCTTTGGGAATATCAAGGGCTTCACAGAAAGCCAACGTATCTAAATCTCTGATTTCTCTTGGCACAACCATGATGTCATAAGAGGGTTGATTAGCCACCAAAAGTTTTCCATTTCGGTCATACATATAACCTCTTTCGGGAAATTCGTATTTAATTTTAATAGCGTTGTTTTCTGCTTTCAACTTATAGGACTCGTCTATGAGTTGAAGGTAAAAAAGCCGTATAACTAGCAGTATAGCTGCTACTACGATTAAAAAAGGAAGGAGAATTTTTCTCATTTTTTTTGAGCCGAAAACAAATTGATAATCAGAAGGCTAAAGATAAGTGTTATAATTCCTGAAAACAAAACTTTTAACAAGGCTTTTCCTACTAATGCCAAGCTGAATGCTTCTAGCAAAAACAAAACGAGATGGTGTACTAAAACTACAATCGAAACAAAAACAAATTGTTTAACGATAGGTTCTTTACTTATTTTTATGGTTTGATATTCGTAGCTCAATCCAAAAGCCACTTTGAAGGCAAAAGGCCTAAAATAAGCCAAAAACAGACAAGCTGCTGAGTGAATTCCGCCAGAATCAGAGAACATATCCATAGTGAGGCCTAACAAAAATCCTGCTATTAAAAGACCATATCGGTTGGCGTTTACTGGATATAAAATGAGGAAAACAATATAAATGTAAGGATTGACGTAACCCAAAAAATTAATGTTGTTGAAAACAATAATCTGCAACAAAATCAGCACTATAAACCGGATAATATTCTGAAAAAAGGCACTACTCATCTTGGGCGGTTTTCTCTTCTAGGGTTTGTATTTCTTCTTTGTGCAGGTTATTTGTAATATAAACATAATTAAGATTGGTCATGTCATTAAACAAACGAACTTCCAATGTTACAATGTTAGTTTTTTTGTCCAAAAACATGGTTTCTACTTCCCCAATCGGGATATTTTCCGGGAAAGCTTTTGAACTGAATCCGGTAACAATAGTATCTCCTTTTTTCAGGTCAGTCAAACGGGGTATATCCGTGAGTTGCATAAAACCGGTTGCTTTTCCGTTCCACGAAAGAGTCCCGAAATGATTATTCTTTTTGATTTTAGCAACAGTCTGAAATTTCGTGTTCAAAACACTGAGCACTGTGGCATAATTATCAGAAGTATATTCCACAAAACCTACGATTCCCTTGTCGTTAATCACTCCCATATCGGGTTTTATGCCTTGTTTTTCACCACCTTTGATGGTAATGTAATTCTGTTGAAATCTATACGAATTTCGAATTACTTTAGCCGGAATAACTTGAATAGTGTGGTCAGGGAAAACAGCATTTTCGTCAATCAAATGAGCATTTTCTTCGTTTAAAAGCAATTTTGTCAGTCTGAGGTTTTCCTCATAAAGCGCTTCATTGTCTTTCTTTAAACGAAAATAATCTGTAATAGATGACTTTTGCGAATATACCGCTCCCGATACCGTATTTGACGAGTTGATAAATTTGCTTTTATGAAACGAATAGTGATTTACGGTTAGCCATAAAGAACAGCTCAACAGCAGCAAAAAGAGCAGCCCCAGCCCGTTTCTTATGATAAACCCTATAATTTGCTGCATTGTTCAAAAGCAATTATTTGATAAGAATACTTTTAAAACGGTTCAAGTTTTTCAAGGCAATCCCTGTTCCTCTAACAACCGCTCTCAAAGGATCTTCTGCAATATAAACCGGTAAATCTGTTTTTTGAGAAATTCGTTTGTCTAGACCTCTTAGCATAGAACCACCTCCGGCAAGATAAATACCTGTATTATAGATATCTGCAGCCAATTCTGGTGGAGTTTGCGAAAGCGTTTCAAGCACAGCATCTTCGATTCTTTGAATAGATTTATCTAATGCTTTGGCAATTTCACGATAAGAGATTTCAACTTGTTTAGGTTTTCCTGTCAATAGGTCTCGACCTTGAACAGACATATCATCTGGTGGAGTTTCCAAGTCATCAATAGCAGCTCCTACTTCGATTTTGATTTTTTCGGCTGTGCTTTCACCCACATAAAGGTTATGTTGGCTTCGCATATAATAGATAATATCGTTAGTGAAAACGTCTCCCGCAATTTTTACGGATTTGTCACACACGATACCACCTAGAGCGATTACAGCAATTTCTGTTGTTCCACCACCTATATCGACAATCATGTTTCCTTTTGGTTGCATGATATCAATCCCGATTCCGATAGAGGCAGCCATAGGTTCGTGAATTAGGTAAACTTCTTTTCCGTTTACTCTTTCACACGATTCTTTTACGGCTCTCATCTCTACTTCTGTAATTCCGGAAGGAATGCAAACCACCATTCTAAGTGAAGGTGAATATATTTTCTTTTTAAGGGCAGGGATACTCTTTATGAAAAGGGAAATCATTTTTTCAGAAGCATCAAAATCTGCAATTACTCCGTCTTTAAGTGGACGGATGGTTTTTATATTCTCATGGGTCTTCCCTTGCATCAGATTGGCTTCTTTACCAACGGCAATAATTTTTCCTGAAATTCGATCTCGTGCAACGATTGAAGGGCTGTCAATAACCACTTTATCATTGTGAATAATCAATGTATTAGCCGTACCAAGGTCAATGGCGATATCCTCGGTCATAAAATCAAAAAATCCCATAAAACTGTAAGGGTTAAAAATTTATATTAGTCTTATAACTTACAAAAGTACATAAAAAGATAGTCTTACAATGAAATTTATAAATAAAATTTCACTGCATTTAGAAAGGTGGTAGAAGCCTTCGTAAACTCAACAATTTACAGATGCTTTCTTGTGAACGGATAAAAAACATGTTTCGTATAAATGAATTCAAAAAATATTTATTTAGGGAGAAATCAAAGATGAAACAGGCATAAAAAAACCCTCAAAAACAAAGTTTTCAAGGGTTTGTACTCGAGGCGGGAATTGAACCCGCACGGACATTACTGCCCACAGGATTTTAAGTCCTGCGTGTCTACCAATTCCACCACTCGAGCTTCATGAAAAGGTATATTTCAAAATATAAAGAGCGAAAAACGGGGTTCGAACCCGCGACCTCAACCTTGGCAAGGTTGCGCTC
>JBEBUB010000132.1:0-6114 GCA_040393445.1 Flavobacterium beibuense | reverse complement strand
AAAATAAATTCGTACCTTTAACCCACCATTAAAATGTTTTAAAATCATGGAAACAGGATACGAAAGCAATCATTTAATAGACAGCCTACCTAAGCATTTGAAGCAATTTATAAAACCTCAAGATTATGAGGATTATACTCCAATTAATCAAGCGGTATGGCGCTATGTTATGCGTAAAAATGTCGATTATTTGAGCAAAGTTGCCCACGAATCCTATCTCGAAGGTCTTAAAAAAACCGGAATTTCGATTGAATCTATCCCGAGTATGTATGGGATGAACCGTATTTTGAAAGAAATCGGTTGGGCGGCAGTAGCTGTTGACGGATTTATCCCTCCTGCTGCTTTTATGGAATTCCAAGCTTATAATGTATTGGTAATTGCTTCAGACATTCGTCAGTTAGAACATATCGAATATACTCCGGCTCCGGATATCATTCACGAAGGTGCTGGTCATGCTCCGATTATTGCTAATCCGGAATATGCGGAATATCTCAGACGTTTTGGAGAAATTGGTTGTAAAGCCATTTCATCTGCCAGAGATTATGAAATCTATGAAGCTATTCGTTTGCTTTCGATTCTGAAAGAAGCCGAAGGTACTCCAGAAGAAGAAATCGAAAAGGCAGAACAACGTGTGGATGAACTTCAAAACGAAGTGGCAGAGCTTTCGGAAATGGCAAAAATCAGAAACCTACATTGGTGGACGGTTGAATATGGTC
Organism: Flavobacterium beibuense; assembly: GCA_040393445.1. Taxonomy (GTDB): domain Bacteria; phylum Bacteroidota; class Bacteroidia; order Flavobacteriales; family Flavobacteriaceae; genus Flavobacterium; species Flavobacterium beibuense_B. Next base: position 5,398 of record JBEBUB010000132.1, on the reverse strand, counting down.
TTATCGGAACAGTTGATAATCCGAAAATCTATGGAGCAGGACTTTTGTCTTCGATTGGCGAGAGTGCTTGGTGTATGACAGATAACGTAAAGAAAATCCCTTATAGCATCGAAGCTGCAGAGCAAAGTTTTGATATCACAAAACCACAACCTCAGCTTTTTGTAACTCCTGATTTTGCTCATTTGAGTATGGTTCTGGAAGAATTTGCCAACAAAATGGCACTCAGAACCGGAGGTTATAGTGCTGTGAAAAAATTGATTAATTCTAAGGCTTTAGGAACTGTTGAGCTTAGCACAGGCTTACAGATTTCGGGAGTTTTCACAGGAGTAATCAAACACAAAGGAAATCCGGTTTATATTCAAACTACAGGAAAAACTGCTTTGGCTTACAGAGAAAAAGAACTCGTAGGTCATTCGACAGAATATCACAGTGAAGGTTTCGGAAGCCCGATTGGAACACTAAAAGGAATCAATTTGGCTATCGAAGATATGTCGCCTAGAGATTTGATGGCTTATGATATTTATGAAGGTAAAAAAGTAACGTTGGAATTCGAAGGCGATATTACAGTTTCTGGTGAAATCATTACAGGTTCGAGAAACCTACAAGGAAAAATCATCCTAATTAGCTTTAAAAACTGTACGGTAACTCACAAAGATGAAGTTCTCTTCCGTCCGGAATGGGGAATTTATGATATGGCTGTGGGTAAAGAAATCGTTTCAGGTTTCTCAGGCCCTGCAGACGTAGATAGTTTTGATATGATTACTCACGTTCCTTCTACACAAACGATTAAAGCTAAGAAAACTCCGGAAAGAGAAGAATTAGAAAATCTTTATAAGGCTGTGAGAAATATCCGAGAAGGACAATTTGCTGAAACAACTTTGAAAGAAGCTTTTGGAGCTGTTTCTGCTAACCACCCGAATGATTGGTTGCTTTCTGTTGAAATAGCTGAATTAGCTCACAAACAAGGCAATCAAGATTTTGTAGATAAAGTACTGAATCACTTAGAAAAAGTAAAACAAAACCGACCTGAAATCGCTCACTTAATTAAAAACGGACTGGAGCTTATTTTCGAAAAAGAAATGATTTAAATTTTTTAAAAACTATATGAAAAGCATCGGATTTTCCGATGCTTTTTTATTGGTAGCTATACTCTCTTACATTGATGGCTTTCCGTTGCTTCACTGTGTTAAAGATATTCTATGTCAGTAAAATCGTGATTTGTTAGTAGATTTTTTTGGTATGACTAAAGTCATATAATTCGTTTCAGAATCCTTTTACTTTTACAAAGGTTTTATAAAAGCCACTTTATAAAGTATTTGTATGCAGACTTTTCGATTTAAAAGTATTGTTTTTATCACATTGCTGATTACTTTTTTAGGTTACAGCACTACATTGTATTTCACAGAGCCTAAAGAATTACAACCTCCTACCGTAGCTGCTCAAAAAGGTAAAATCCTTTGGCAGGATAAAAATTGTATTTCGTGTCATCAATTATATGGTTTAGGAGGGCATCTTGGCCCTGACCTCACGAACGTTTTTGCCAAAAGATCCGAGGCTTATATTACTGCTTTTTTAGAATCAGGTACTCAAGTAATGCCTAATTATAACTTGAGTAAGGAAGAAATAGAGTCATTTATTGAGTTTTTCAAATATACCAATTCTACAGGTGTGGCAGACCCAACCACTTTTTCAAAACATATTGATGGAACCATTTCGCAACCATAAAACAGATTATACTCAATTTTTTATTGCAGCAGGATTAGTATTCTTACTTTTTGCTTTACTCTTCGGATTGGCTGGAGCTTTTGAATATATTTTGCCCGGATTTTGGAGAGATACATTTTCGTTTGCGAAAATACGTCCGTTACATGTATCTTCTGCTGTTTTTTGGATTTTAACGACAGCTATTGGAAGTGTGCTTTACTTTTTAAACGAACACAATAATCAAAATTTAAAAAAACTTCCATACGTGAAATGGATGTTTTACCTATTTACTATTTCGTTTGTAGGAATTCTAATTTCATATTGTTTTGGAATATTTGGAGGTCGTGAGTATTGGGAATTTCATCCTGCTTTTTCGATTCCTATCACTATAGGTTGGATTATTTTTATCATTGTTTTCCTATCTAATTTTAAAACCTTAAAAAATCAACCCGTTTATATCTGGATGTGGTTTACAGGAGTTTTATTTTTTCTTTTTACATACATAGAATCCAATTTGTGGTTAATTCCGGATATCAGAAATCACCTTATTAAAGACATGACGATTCAGTGGAAGTCCTACGGTTCTATGGTTGGTTCTTGGAATATGCTCATTTATGGGAGTTCCATTTATCTGATGGATAAAATTGCGGGCAACAAAAAATACAGTTTTTCAAACATAGCTTTTGTCCTTTACTTTTTAGGATTATTCAACCTGATGTTTAATTGGGGGCATCATATTTATACCTTACCCACTCAGCCGTATGTCAAACACATCGCTTATGCAGTAAGCATGACGGAACTCTTTATTTTAGGAAGGATAATCTATCTTTGGAAATCTTCACTAGAAACTGCAAAGAAGAATTTTTACATTAACTCCTTCCGATTTTTGATGGCTGCTGATTTCTGGGTATTTCTGACTTTAGGATTAGCTATTGTAATGTCTGTCCCAGCTTTGAACCTCTATATGCATGGCACACACACAGTAGTTGCTCATACGATGGGAGCAACTATCGGAATCAATACGATGCTGTTATTGGCTTTTGCTTCAGAGAATATTGGCATCCGAAAGAAAGATGAAAAGGTGGTGACAAAAGGTTATTGGGTAGCTAATATATCGCTGTTGGTATTTTGGATTTCCTTAATTGTAGCTGGTTTTTTGAAGGCATATTGGCAATTCAATCAACCAGAAATAGCTTATGGGGAGATAATAAATAACTTGAGACCTTGGTTTTATGTCTTTTTTGTATCCGGATTGTTTTTAGTTATAGGGCTTTACATGATTATAATCCCTATTTTGAGAAAGGTTTTGTTTCGTTTCCTTAGTAATAGTTCAGCCACAGACAACAGAAAATCTATCTGTGGCTAACTATTATGGAATTAATATTTTCCGCTAAGTAAGCTTCCACCAATGGTTGATTGTGCTTTGATTCCGATTTTTTTCATCATTTCGTAAGTCGTACAAACCGCAGCTGAGGTTACCGGAATTCCGATTTCTTGTTCAATTTTATCAATCGCTTCCAGTGATGGCATTTGCACACAAGCCGAAGCTACCAACACGTCTACTCCGGTTAAATCCAATTGTTTGTAGATTTCCAGAAGATTCATCGGGTTTTGGGCTGCTACTTCAAGGTTGTCAGGAATTTCCAATGCGATGCTTTCTTTTACCTTAAAACCTTGATGCTCGATATAATCGACAACCATATCAGTTAGCGGTCGCATATAAGGTGTGATGATCGAAATGGTTTTGGCTCCTAATACTTTCAATCCGTTGATGAGTGCTCCCGCAGAAGTGACAATCGGAGTTGGAAAGCCGTTGGCAATGGTTTCCTGATGCAGATTCACTTCTGAAACGCAATGATAACCACGCCCCATACTCATAATCGCCACCAAACAAGCATAACCCATCACATCCACGTGAGCATCCGAAAGTTCGATAGCACACTTAAGGCTCATTGCATCCATCGCTTCAAGTTCTTCTTTAGTTACTTTTTTCATTCGCATTCTACTGGAATGAAACGTAAATCGTTCCGGCAAAATGGTTTCTCTGGCTCTGAAAATAGCCGGAATCTCGGTTTCCATCGTAACGTTGGACGAAGGAACTATTTGACCGATTCTGTATTTTTTCATGGTTTTAATTTCTATAATTACGAATTTCAAATTATGAATTACGAATTGAAATTCTTTTTTCTTGATTCTTTGCTCTTTCTTCTAAAAACGAATTTCCTTTACGGTATTAGTCAATTTCCCAATTTTCTCCACATAACATTCCACAACATCTCCATCTTTCATCCATTCTTGTGGATTTCGGCCTGCTCCCACACCTGCCGGAGTTCCCGTAGCGATGATGTCTCCCGGTTCGATAGTGAAAACGGTGCTCAAATCCTCAATCAAATCGTTTATGTTGAAAAGCATAAATTTCGTATTGGAATTTTGTTTTTCCACTCCATTGAGTTTTAGCGTCAAATTCAGATTATGCGGATTTTCGATTTCGTCTTTAGTGATTAAATAAGGGCCCATCGGAGCAAAGGTGTCTTGTCCTTTTGATACAATCCATTGCCCTTCACGACGGCAGTCACGAGCCGAAATATCGTTGATAACGGTATATCCAAATACATAATCCATAGCGTTTTCTTTAGCTACGTATTTTCCTTTTTTGCCCATTACTACAGCCAATTCCACTTCCCAATCCAGTTGTTGTGTCAGTTTTGGGTTAAGTAAAATATTGGTGTTAGGTCCTGTAACTGTTGTAGGTGGTTTCGAAAAAATTATTGGTTTTTGAGGTAATTTTCCCGTAGTGTCTAATGTTCTAGCACTTTCGGCAACGTGCTCGGTATAGTTCAATCCGATTCCGATAATGTTTTTTCGAGGTTTCGGGATGGGTGCTAAGATTTGAATTTCGTCCAAATCATAACTGATTTCGTTTAGCTCTACTTCTGTTACATCGCCTAAAAGAGAATGGATTTCGTTAATTACTTCGAATCCCATATCAATGAGTTCCAATATCGTAGAAGGTAACGGAAAATTTACCACTTCTCCGAAATCGCCGATGTCTACGGCTTTGTTGTTATGTATAAAGGCAGCACGCTGCTCGTTGTCTGAAGTTAAATAGGTTAAGAGTTTCATTGTTTGTTGTTTTGTTTATATTAGTGAAATTTTAGGATTGTATTAAGGTAAATTGTTGAAAGTAAACAAAAAGTAATTATAGATAAATTTACTGTAGTTCGGAAAATCCATACTTTTTGAGATAAATCATATCGGAAATATTTAGAAAGAAAAACACAAATTCCCATTAGTAAAAACCAAACAGAAAAGAAAAATGATATTTTTCCTCTGGTAATAGTGATGACAAAATCGTGAATCAATCCGCAAAAGATAAACGTTAAAATCAATGATAGAGAGATAGGAATTATTTTCTTTAGAGGTTTAAATACTTTTTTCCCTAAATAATATCCAAAAATAGGATTCCAATAGTTCCAAAAAGCAGCAAAATTCTTTGCTCCAAGTGACCTGTACAAATTATTTTTTAATGAGTTTGAATCTCCAATCGGAACACCATTTCTCTTTTTTACATATTCAGCTAATGTCATAAAATTTGGCACTAAACAGTTTTTGTTATTATTTTAATTTTTTAATTGTTTTACTTTCTATTAGAGATTTCATTTGAGTAATGGCAACTTTGTTAAGTTGAATCAAT
>JBEBUB010000131.1:0-6142 GCA_040393445.1 Flavobacterium beibuense | reverse complement strand
TCCGCGAGGATTTTCAGAAGTAGGCGAGAACAAGCAATTACTTATAGCCATTGTTAGCAACAGATTTTATTCAGTCGGTTTCTGTATTTTCAGTTTCGTTTTTTCTCTTTTATTCCAGTCAATTTTCATAAATGAACCAAACGGACAAATTACTCCTTGCGCAGAAGTATCAAAATATAGGTCAGAAACCTCATTTAGGCAATCCACAAATTCTTTTATATGCTTGGATTTACACCAACCTTTTCCAGCCACTTGAAAAATAAAATCAATTATTTCTGCTGTATCTGTTAGTTGGTCAAGTCCAATCCAATATTCTTCTCGCTCTCCACTGTAAAATATTATTGCTTCACTTTCTTTGTCGAATATTACTTTATCGTGTCTGTCAAATTCAAAATCATCTGATGAAAAAACAGTATGTCTAAAATGCATATTTCTTAAAATTTGCAAAGATTCCTCGATAAGTTCTCTTTCAGGGCGAAGTTCCTCTTTTGGTTTATCTTTTTTAGATTCAAGAATTTTTTTCAATTCTCCTTCCAAATCTGGCCACATTTTTTCAAAAACACGATTCAACACCTCTTTAGATATTTTGTTAGCACCAAGAGTTTCGTTTATATCCTCTAATAATTTTAGAATATCTTTTTTTGTCGATTTAGTATTCTGAAAGGACGAAAGTGGTCCAACAACATCTGTGTCTTTAATGTCAAAAAGGAATGTACAAACTCTACCAGTTTCTATATTTTTGGCTAAAGCTCCAGCCTCAAACATAATCCAAGGCGCTGTTCTATTTTCTTCTGTCAAGATTATTATTCCAAATTCAGTTTCGTTAAGCGTTTTGGATAATTCGTTGTCCCAACGTTTTCCTTTTTGGATGTCGGTAGATGAATAAAATGGTTTCAAGGATTGAATGACAGAAGGAAGCCAAATTTTTAATGTTTCGGCTACTTTCTTACTTTGCTCTCCTGACCAACTTAAAAATATGTTCATATTGTTGTTCGTTCAATTTGTTGCCAACGGGGAACAGATTGGCGATAGTGGCGGATTGAATTGGACTGGAAGTTCGATTCAGACCGACAGTGAGCCGATGTGTTTCCACAGAGCTAACTTACAAATTTTCAGCGAATGTGGAACACATTCGGCGGATAAAAAAGCAGAAACGCTCAACTTAGCACTTCACCCGCCATTTTGCCAAACTGCTGTTAGCACCAGTTTTTATTTTTGCATTTCAATTAATTTCCATTGTCCATTTGGTTCTTTCTCCAAGTAAACACTAACATTTAGGTCTTTTGTATTTCCTAAAACTTTAATTTCAAGTTGTGCTTGTCCTTGTCCGTTTGATATACTTATATTTCCTGTTGGCATCATTCCATAACCTTTTATTCCGCCAGTTTCATTAATGATTTCTTTATTTTGTTCGATTTCTTTTGTCGCTACTTTGTAAGCGTCTGAATTCTTCATAGCACTTCCAACGAATAAAAACACAAACATAAAAAATGCAACACCAACTCCAATAAGTGCTAAAATTCGAGGAAGTTTAGTCGGTTTGTTCGGATTTTTTACCACGACTGTTTTTGCAACTTTGTCTCCAAGTCTTTTCTTTTGGTCGTTAGTTGCCAAAACAATAAATTCAACAGGCCAAATAATTATAAATAAGTTTCGTAAAAAAAGTCGTCCAAATGAAGGGATTTCATTTTGGTCATTTTCGTCTCGAACCATAATGCCCATAATCCATTTTCCAACACTAATTCCTTTCAAGCTGTCTTTTGCAAAATATAGAATAAAGCCAGGTATCATAACAAACAACATTGTTGTCGTCATTTTACTTGGATTATTTTCGTCCATAAAATTTGGTCCAAGTGCAATAAATACAATTGAAACCATTAAAAATGTCATTACGAAATGGTCAATAATGAATGCCGCAATTCGTCTTTTTCTGCTTGATTTTAGAAATGTCAATTCTGTTGTTTGTTCTGTCATTGTTGTATTTTTTTAAAATTGGTGCCAACGTTTCGCAGCTATACGCAGGCAGGGATTTTATCCACGTAACTTTCTACGAAGAACTGAATTCAAATATAGCACTTTCCTGTCCTATGAAGCACTAAACCCCTGCTTGCGTATAGGTGATGTTGGCAAATCGTTTTTATTTCCCTTTTCAATTTTCATCAGTTTTTCAATAGTCTATAGTTTCGTTTTGTCTGCTTTTTAAGTAGTTATTCAGTCCGATGGTTCTCTTTTTATTTTTCTAGTTTTTGATGAAATAATTGTGGCTTTCTGATATATGAAGCGAAAATGGTCGCCATAAGAATAAGAATTACAATTTCAGATGGTTTTCCTTTATACATATGGATTAAAACAATAAAAGTCATATACAACGCAAGCATTGATGTTCCAATCAGTATTGTTTTGTTGTATAAGAAGAGAGCTGTACCAATTAAAATAAAAACTCCAGCTGTAATCATTACGGCACTACTTTCTACTACTTTTCCTGTTTGGTCGTGATTAATTAATTTGTCCAAAGCATTTGGAATATAAAATAATATTATTGCTAATGTAGGCAACCATATCAATATTCTGCTTAATGTTTTTTCAAATCCTTTTTTTTGTTCTGCCATAATTTTATTAGTGTTCGGGCGGTTTGTTCTAAATGTTTGCCAACGTCAGACTGTGAAAAAACTCACAATCTCTCAAACAAATATAGTAAAAAACTTGTAGGAAAAATGAGAAAGTTGTATTTTTATACATGCAACATATCCAAGGAATTTCCCGCCATCAGCTACAAATGAGTAGCTTAGAAGACAAGATTAGTGCTGATAATCCTGAACTACAACTAAAAAATACCCCCCCCCTTTAAAATGCTTTAAAAGAGGTTGAGCTTTTATGTTTTTAAAGATTATTTGGAAAAATGAAAGGTTGTGCAACGGTTACGCCTGTTATCGGTTCGGCATTCTATTCTGTCGTCATTAAGTTTTCGCTGTCGGATTGTGAAATACTGGGAAATTAACCGAATTAGCAATAAAACAAAGTTCGTTTGCATTTTTATGAAGTTCATTCGCTTTGTCAACCATTGCCTGTTCTGTTACTGTTACTATTGGGTTTAAAGTTACTTCTGTAAAATGTCCGCCACCATTTTCAGTTTCTTTCATAATTCCTGTTGCGTTGTCAATATAGTCGGTTACGACTACACCCGCTTGTGAGCATAAATGTAAATACCAAAGCATATGACAAGTAGAAAGTGAAGATACCAAAAGGTCTTCGGGATTGTGCTTTGTCTTGTCGCCACGAAAGGCAGAGTCTGAGGAACCCAAAATATCATTCTTGTTGTCAATGCTTATTATGTGTTCTCTTTCATAGTCTTGGTAATGGCTTGTTCCTGAACCTTTATTGCCTGTCCATTTTACTGTTGCTTTGTAGTTATGTATTCTATCTGTTGGCATATTTCAAATAAATGTTCTATTTTATGAATATTACTTATTCAACCTTGCGTAAATATCCAAACTTATAAATTTCCCGTTTTTTATTTCACAATCTATCATTGTTCCTTCGTGCTTGAAATCAAGTTTTTTCATTGCGTTTTTACAGTTCAAATTGTCTGTTTCAACAAGTCCTTCAATTCTGTGCAATTCTAACTTGTCAAAACCGTAACTGCAAATTATCGGCATGACTTCTGTCATTATTCCCTTTCCCCAAAACTCTGTCAAAAGCCAAAATCCAATTTCTGCTTTTTTATGTTCTTTACTTAAACTGTTAAGTCCGCCTGCTCCATAAAAAGTTTTGTTGTCTAATGAGCAAACTGCCCACCAAATTCCTGTCCCTTCTTTTTCTAAGTCCGCAAAAAATTGCATTTGGGCTTTTGTGTCTTCAAGTGTCTTGTAATTTACTCCGTAATATTTAATGATTTCAGGGTCTGAAAGTCCTTTGTAAACCAATTCTAAGTCACTATCAACAAATTGCCTTAATAAGAGTCTTTCTGTCTTTATTGTTGGGAAGTCTACAACTGTCATTTCTTTTCTTGTTCTTGTTTGTGTGTCGTCTTTTATGCTGACCGATAACGCCCGGAGGCTTTGTGAAGTGTTTTGCATTTCGCAAAACCTTCAGATGTACGAAGTCCCTGAAAGGGCTTCGGACGGCAAAGCCTCCGGGCGATGTAGCGGAAGCCCGAAGGGATTTCGCTACATCGGTCTCGGCTATGAGTAGTTGCGTGGGTTAGCACTTAACTTTGCAAGTACACACCAAACTGAAAATCCGCGAGGATTTTCAGAAGTAGGCGAGAACAAGCAATTACTTATAGCCATTGTTGTACACAGTTATTTTTTAGTTAATAATGATTTCATCTTGTCAATCAAATTGAGAGATAAATGCTTTGGCTCTCCGAACTTGAGTTTTATTCCAAATGTGTTTTCTAAATCTCTCATTCTTTGTTCAGAACACTTAATTTCTCCTTCAAACCAATTGTCCCAAGCAAAAAGAATTTTCTCTCCTTTTTGAGCTAATTCGTAAAGGTCAAAATCGATTCCTTTATCAAATTGATTGTATTCGGTAGCTACTTCCCATCCATCTTTTTTTAGAGTTTCTATTATGGAATACCAAATTTTAGTTTCAACGCTTGTCGCAATTAGTTTTTTCATTTAAATTCCATTTTCTTTAAAAGACTTATTGAAATCCCGAACTCTTTTATTGTTATCCATAGATTCTCGATTTTCATATTCCGCCCACCACATTACGTCTCTTGGGTCACCTTTTGCAGATTCTAAAAATGATTTAAAACTTTCAATTCCATTGTCAGCTAAAAAAATCACACAGCGAATAATTCTGTCCGAATTCAAATAGTCATATTTCGTCAGATATTCTGTCAAAACTTTATTCGCAGTATCGTACTCCGAGGTAAATCGGATTTTCATTTCTTCGACTATATCTTTTGAGAGTTCTTTCAATTTTTCTATTCAGCGAAATGCTCGTCTTTAATTGTGTACAACGTCAGACTGTGAAAAAACTCACAATCTCTCAAACAAATATAGTAAAAAACTTGTAGGAAAAATGAGAAAGTTGTATTTTTATACATGCAACATATCCAAGGAATTTCCCGCCATCAGCTACAAATGAGTAGCTTAGAAGACAAGATTAGTGCTGATAATCCTGAACTACAACTAAAAAATACCCCCCCCCTTTAAAATGCTTTAAAAGAGGTTGAGCTTTTATGTTTTTAAAGATTATTTGGAAAAATGAAAGGTTGTGCAACGGTTACCACTGTTATGGGCTGTCGCTATTTACGTTATTATATTATTCCTAAGTATTTTTTTTGACCATCCGTTAAGTTCCATTTTTCTTGAACATCTAAATTAAGAAGAAGGACTTTTATTTTTAAATTTTCTTGTTTTTTGAGACTAGAAAACCAATTTAAAGAAGTTTCACTTTCAGAACTTAAAAATTTTCCCCACGTTATAACAATGTAAATATCAATATTTTCATCAATTAATTTGCTGCCATCTAAAATAGTAATGTCATTGAGGAAGTTCTCCAAGGTTTGATTGGGATCAGATTTCATTTTTGAAACCTTTTCTAATTTTTTTATTTCTGCACCGCAATAGATTCCTTTTCCTTTATTTTTAATTAATTCGCCTTTTGAATTAAAGAAATACGCATCAGGAACTGCTAGCTTTTTAGCTCTTCCATATTCACCAAATGTTCCAATACCTTTTAAAGTTACAATTTGATTATTTGAAAAGTCAATTTTGTTTTCCTTTAAATATTGAATGATAGTTGAATCATTTTCAATTTTTAAATTAATTTCCACCTTCTTTTGAGCAAAGCAAGAAAAAGAAATTAATACCAGAAACAATATTTTAAAAATTTTCATATGCTTATCTATATTAAGTTTTTTAGAAAATAATCTATTACAATCTTCTATTTTACAGCATTTTTTGGTGCGATTGCCCATAACGTCAGACTGTGAAAAAACTCACAATCTCTCAAACAAATATAGTAAAAAACTTGTAGGAAAAATGAGAAAGTTGTATTTCTATATATGCAACACATCCAAGGAATTTCCCGCTATCAGCTCCAAATGAGTAGCTTAGAAGACAAGATTACCACTGATAATCCCGTGCGATTTATTGAGGCTTTTGTCAATCATATCGATGCAGTCAAA
>JBEBUB010000130.1:0-6168 GCA_040393445.1 Flavobacterium beibuense | reverse complement strand
TGCATTTTACATCGGAGTTTTAGTAAGCAGTCTCAGTTTTCAGTAGGCAGTATTGACTTTCAACTGAAAAACTGAGACTGTCAACTGAGACTGCCAACTGAAGTCTATAAGGTTAGTTTCAAGATTTGTTTTTTCTTTCCTTTTCTTCCTAAGAAGAAAACCGAATCTCCAGATTGCACACCATTGGCAACCATAAACGGAACCTCATTATCTTTGTCGTTCAACACTTCATTATAATCAAAATCTCCCGATTCGTTGATTCTGATTACGTTTAGATTTGATTTTTTAGGACTCGTTTGCCCGAATTGGATTCGGTCATTTTTCAACTTTTTGATTTTATCACTTGTGTTAATAAAAAAGTAAGCATAACCATTTTTAGCTGTTGAAGTATAAGAAATATACGACTCATCATTACCTGTAGATTGACGTTTGTTGATGTTTCTAGCCCAAACAATATCTCCGGAAGTGTTTAGCTTAGCACTCACGATATCATCATAGTGATAGGTGTAATAATAGCTAACCATTCCGTTGGCTCCGTGATTCATGTGTGTTCTGATATAGAATTCCTCAGCATTAAAAATAATATCTTGATTTTCGGTAACGATGATATCTCTAAAAGAAAGGAATTTCAATTCTTTCTCTTTGCTTTTACCGTATTTATCAATCAAAAACTGCTCAGTGAAAGGATTAAACTTTGATTTTTTAATGTCTAAGTTTTCCGGGTCAAGTTCAAAATAGCAAATTCCTTTATAGCGACTGTCGTTTTTCTCTGAATATAAACCTAGACAAGCTAATCGACCCTCAAAGATGATAGTTTTTAGAGAGCCAGCAAAGTTTTGGTTGGTGTCAAAAACCTGAGTTTTCTCACTGTCGCTAGTGATTCGGGTGAGTTCATACTGATATTTACCGCCTTCTTTTTTCTTTTTAGCTTCGTTGGTGTAAACTTTTCCTAACAGATATAAAGACTTTCCGTCTTTAGAAACATCGATATTCTCATAACGGAACTTTTTGTCTTTGATATTTCGTTTGAAAGTGTGCTCTAAATTTTTGTTTAAAGCCGTATCAAACAAATAAACCTTATGAGTTTCAGAATTTTTATCAGCAATATCAATCGTAATAGCAAAGGCAGTTTTGTCTTCATTAACAATCATATTAGCTCCTGAATCTCCGTCATATTGGCTAGATGTAAACAAACCAAATCTCTTGATTTCATCGATTTTTAGTCGGAATAACTCACTTTTCGTAAACTTAAAATCAGAAATATTAGCCGAAAGTGCCGAACAGATATAGGCCTTTTCGTTTTTTTCGTAATCGAATCCAATGATATGCACATCTTGCCCATTCATGACAATTCCCATGACAGAGTTTTGAGAAATTAGTTTGAATTTAGACAATTCGTATTCATATTCCTTGATGAGGTTCAGGTTTGAGTCGTAATGCTCAAAATAATATCCGGCTCCAGCACTAAAAGCTCCACCATAATAAGATCGAACCATAATTATACCTCCGTTGCCGTCATCTTCTGTCAGCACAATCGAAGAGTGTTTATATTCGTCTTTAAAAATCTTGCTTTTTTTTACTTGCACAGGAATATCCTGAGCAAAAGAAATCACAGACAACAATAGGGTTGCCAGAACTAAAATTTTTTGTTTCATAAATTACCTTGAAGTATTATTGAGTTTGATATTTAGAGATTTAAAGACATTCTTCCCAATTTGTTTTGTTTTTTACGAGAAGCATAAATGATATAATCTTTTGACGATTTTCTGTAGAATACTCCAGGACGAATTACCAATTCGTTTTTAATCACCTCTTCAGGATCTTTTCTAGTAATTTGTCCGGTGTTGTCGAAAGAAAACAATGTAGGCACAGCATTGTTATAGTTACCTAAATTCTTGATTTTTTCGATATCAGTGATTCCTTTGTTCTTTTTATTATCGTTGAATAAGATATGCAATTGTCCGTCTGAATAGATTGGAATGGCTCCTAAATATTCAGGACCTTTACCCATTTCAGTAAGCGGAATAGACACAGCCATACCTACACTAAAACCGCCTGAAGACCCAGAAGCACCAAATACAAATGACATAGTCGTAACTGTAGCATCTTGATCTTTAGCTACTACATTTGACCAATCAAGTGATCCGTCAGGTTTTAAACAAGTAACGATGATTTCGTTTTTGATATAATTCACAGGAGTCAAGGCTAAAGGACCAATTCCTGAAGATTGTCCGATAACAATTAGTTGGAATTCAGAAAGCACAATAAGCCCTCCGTCATTCTTTTCGATAATGTGAGTAATGTTATAAAGCGGAGCTACATCACGACCTTTTTTAGCTTTACGTTCTCCAAGAAGTTTTACTTTGGTTGCATAATCAAACTCATTAAAAACCAAGTTTTCATTTTTATTAGTAGCTAAATTAATGTTGGCATTATAAACTCCTTTCAACTCTTTGTTAGCCTTTCCGTTAGGGCGAACACTAGAGTAAAAGCCAACTAATTGCAACGTGTTTTTATTGGTCGAAAGTAAACGACAATTGATAATTTCGTTGCCTTTTAAGTCGATATTTATTACTTCTTTTTGGTAGTTATTGGCTTTTTTGAAAGCGTGTACTTCAAATCTTTCGATTTTTTCTTTCGCTTTAGAATCTCTATAACTTTCGTTGATTACTAAGAAAACATCGTCTTGAAAGTTAAGCTCCATATCAGCAATTAAGAATTCATAATCTTTCTTTTTGCTATCATCAAACTTTACTTTTTCGTTATAAGAAAGTAAGGTTGTTAGAGCATCATCAAATAGTTTTACTTCATATTTTATAGCATCTTCTTTAGCGAATAAAGACGTATGCATAATTAGTAGTGCTCCTTCATCGTTTGATTGTCTGAAATAGAAATTTCCTCTTTTTGATTTGCTTTCAACTTCAGCCTCAAACAAAACTTGGTTTTTAGAACTCAAAACACCTTTTTCTGATACTTCTGTCCCTACAAGGCGGAAGATTTTTTGTTTTTTGTCATAGACACTTCCAATAACATATAATTTGCCATTGAGTAAAAAGATGTTTTCAAAGTCAACTTCTCTATCTTTTACGTCCGGAATGTTAATCTTGCTTTCAGACAAAACATTCATTTTATCTGAACCGAATATTTTAAGAGAGTAATCTTTCTTTTTTAGAGCTAAGGCATATATCTTCCCGTTAGCTTCTCCTACGATTTTTACGATTTTGTTTTCATTGTCTTTGATTTCGTCGCCATAGCTCATCGATAAGTTTTCTAGAGAGTATTGAGCAGACACAGAGAGAGTAGAAGCAACAAATAGAATTGTTGCCAGTAGAATTTTTTTCATTAGGTTATTATTTGGGGTTAGTTTTTTCATTGTCACACAATAAAACGATTGCCTAGTTGGGAGGCAATCGTTTTGTGTGAAGAGTTGGGTTTTATTTTTGAGCCACTTCGATAAGTTTTACCTCTTCAGCTGGCTCTGTGATTTCAATTTTGTGAGAAGTTTCTTCTACTTCTTCAGTAGGAGCAATAGTAGCAGTATGTCCTCCTAAGATTGGAGCAATAACAAGACCTACCAAACAAGTAAGTTTGATTAAGATGTTCATCGAAGGCCCTGAAGTATCTTTGAAAGGGTCTCCCACAGTATCTCCGGTAACAGCAGCTTTGTGAGCGTCAGAACCTTTATAAGTCATTTCGCCGTTGATTTCAACTCCTGCTTCGAATGACTTTTTAGCGTTATCCCAAGCGCCTCCTGCATTGTTTTGGAAGATGGCCCACATTACTCCCGATACGGCTACTCCGGCCATATAAGCTCCAAGAGCTTCAGCACCCATCACAAATCCGATGATGATAGGCGTGATAATCGTGATGGCTCCCGGAAGCATCATTTCACGTAGAGCAGCTTTCGTAGAAATGTCAACACATTTTCCGTAATCCGGTTTACCGGTTCCTTCCATAATTCCAGGAATTTCTTTGAACTGGCGACGAACTTCGTTCACCATATCCATTGCAGCTTTTCCTACAGATTGCATAGCAAGTGCTGAGAATACTACAGGAATCATTCCTCCGATAAATAGAGCAGCCAATACGTCTGCTTTAAAGATGTTGATTCCGTCAATTCCTGTGAAAGTAACATAAGCCGCAAACAGTGCCAAAGCTGTTAGGGCAGCAGAAGCAATCGCAAATCCTTTTCCTACAGCAGCGGTGGTGTTACCCACAGAGTCCAAAACGTCTGTTCTTTGACGAACTTCTTTTGGCAATTCGCTCATCTCAGCTACACCTCCTGCGTTGTCAGCAATGGGACCGAAAGCATCGATAGCTAATTGCATTGCTGTGGTTGCCATCATTGCTGAAGCAGCAATCGCCACTCCGTAGAATCCTGCTAGTTCATAAGAACCCCAAATAGCTACAGCAAACAACAATACAGAAGAGAAAGTCGAAATCATTCCGGTTGCTAAACCTGCAATAATGTTGGTGGCAGCACCCGTAGAAGAGTTTTTAACGATGTTCAACACCGGTTTTTTACCTAATCCGGTATAGTATTCCGTGAAAGAAGAAATTAATCCTCCCACCGCAAGACCTACAATGGTAGCAAAGAACACATTGTTTCTTGCGATTTCTTTATATCCTTCTCCGAAGAATTTCATATTAATGGTTTCAGGAAGCATATATTGGATGAGAAACCAACAAGCGACAACAGTCAAGATAATTGCGGTCCAGTTTCCTTTGTTAAGAGCCGATTGTACTTGAGATTCCTTTGCCTCGTTACTGCTTACTTTCACCAAGAAAGTCCCGATGATAGAAGCTAAAATTCCTACTCCGGCAATGATAAGCGGAAGTAGGATGGCTCCCATTCCGTTGAATTTATCAATCACTTGGCCTTGGTCTGCCATATCTTTGATGATGTAGTTTCCGAGTACCATCGAAGCCAAAACCGTAGCTACATAAGAACCGAACAAATCTGCTCCCATACCTGCTACGTCCCCAACGTTATCTCCCACGTTATCCGCAATAGTAGCCGGGTTACGAGGGTCGTCTTCCGGGATTCCGGCCTCTACTTTTCCTACCAAATCTGCTCCTACGTCTGCAGCTTTCGTATAAATTCCTCCTCCTACACGAGCAAAAAGAGCAATCGATTCAGCTCCTAGAGAGAATCCGGCCAGAGCCTCCAAAACGATTGTCATTTCGTGATAGAAGTTACCACCATCGGTGATAAACATATTGAGGAATAAAAGGAAGAAAATACTAAGCCCTAATACAGCCAATCCTGCCACTCCCAATCCCATTACGGTTCCTCCCGAGAAAGAAACTTTCAGCGCTTGCGGAAGGCTGGTTCTGGCAGCTTCGGTAGTTCTAACATTGGCTTTGGTAGCGACTCTCATTCCGATATTTCCTGCCAAAGCAGAGAAAAATGCTCCGAAAATGAAAGCTATCACAATAATCCAATGCGTCGTTTCTACGTATTGAGAAACTGCAAACAAGGCTATTGAAGCAATGATTACAAAAATAAATAAAATTCGATATTCTGCTTTGAGGAATGCCATAGCTCCCTCTTGGATGCTCTTGGAAATGCTTTGCATTCGTTCATTTCCTGGGCTTTGCTTGTTTATCCAAGCTGATTTGACTCCCATATAAGCCAAACCTAAAACCGCCAGTAAAGCCGGTAAATAGATAATTAATTGCTCCATAAAATAAAAGTATTGATTTGGTTAATGATATGTTAATGAGCACGAAAATATATTTTTTTTTGAAATAAACCTAATTTTTAATAAACTCTTTAAATGGCAGAAGTTAAGGATGTTTTATAGTATCTATATTAATCCTTTTTTAAAACAAAAAGGCTACCAAACGGTAGCCTTTTTCTTTACCCATTAAAGGTTTGATTATTTTTTAATTCCTTCCAGGTCTAAAAGGAAAGCATATTCTTTAGCGACTTCTTTCAGAGCCTCAAAACGTCCTGATGCTCCTCCGTGACCTGCATCCATATTGGTGTCAAGGAAAAGGAGGTTGTTATCTGTTTTTGTTGCTCTTAATTTGGCTACCCATTTAGCTGGCTCCCAATATTGCACTTGTGAATCATGTAATCCAGTAGAAACATACATATTAGGGTAATCTTGAGCCACTACGTTATCATAAGGAGAATAGGAAAGCATATAATCATAATACTCT
>JBEBUB010000129.1:0-6245 GCA_040393445.1 Flavobacterium beibuense | reverse complement strand
TCAATTTGCTCATGATCGGCGCAGCGGCTCAGCATACAGGGATATTATCCATTTGCATGAAGGGATTGAATTTCATTATATCGAGCAGGGCACAGGTCAAGTGGTCACCGGGCAAAAGACGATCAAGATTCTGGATGGCACGCTTCTTCTTTTTCAGCCGTTTCAGTTGCATAAATTAGCGGTTCAAGCGACAGATGAGCGTCCGTTCGTTCGCTCTTTTCTCGTCTATGATCCGCTGTGGATACAGCCTTACTTGCGGGCTTTTCCCAGGCTGTTGGAGTTTCACAAGTCGATCTGGAAGCGGGAATGGGAATTACAAGCCATAACAGGGCTTGCACACGATCATCCGATTGCCCAACATTTCCATCGACTGCGCCATCTGCCTGTGTATGCGGCAAGCAAAGATCACATAAGGGAACAACATATTTTGCATGTACTGGGATTTCTGGATCTGCTACAGCACTATTGGAATGGACAGCATCAGGAGCACGCAACAGCGCGCACACGCACCTTGGGCCATACGGAACTGGCGATGGAATGGATTGAGCAGAACTTCATGCATCCGTTTCACCTACAAGCATTGGCGGATCACTTACACTTATCGACCCCTTATTTATCTGCATTGTTTCGTAAAGAAGTTGGGGAAAATGTCACGGATTATTTGACTGCCAGGAGAATTAAAGAAGCATGTCGTCTCCTGATGACAAGTTCCAGCTCACTTGCGCAAATTGCAGATCAGATTGGCATCCGCAATGTGTCATATTTTTGCCAACTATTCAAAAAACAAACAGGAGAAACACCCCACAAGTTCCGAAAAGGATCACAAGCTTAATTGTATTAGATATGAAATAAATGCCATAAAAGATATATTGACCGATTAAGCCGGAGCTTTCCCGGCTTTTTATTTTAGGCGGATATGGCTCTATTATTGACACTTCATGCAAGCAATTTGATTGACCAAGATTGTGGGAAATTCAAGAAAATATTTATTTTGAAAGATAACAAAAAAAAATAATGTTTGAAATCGATGAATATATCAACTATACTTAATTTACTAATGCAACAAAGTCATGCATGTATGATCCATTGAAAGTGTTTCGAAAGGGGAGAACGCAACGAGATAAACCGAGATATACTCCCGTATCCAGGGCCTTTTCATGAAAGAATGATCTCATATTCCACTTGCAGGGGTGCTAATATAAAGCGTTTCCATAAAAACAAACTGAATGTAATGGAAATAAAAAATATATTGCTATATTCAAATTGTATTCCTGTTAAAGGGTATTCAAGAAGTATAATATGTGATTTACAATACAATAAGTATAGTTTAATCCCAAATTCTTTATTTGAAATATTACACGATTTTAATGGAAAATCAATAGATTATGTGCTTTCAAATTTTGAAAATGAAGACGAAAAAGCTATACTTTTAGAGTATTTTGATTTTTTGTACGAAGGTAATTTTATATTTTTTACTAATCATACGGAATCATTTCCTAAAATGAGTTTAGATTGGAAAGAACCTCTCCCGATAAATAATGCAATAATTGATTTTTCTTCCGAAAACAAAAATGAGGTTATCAATTATCTTGATAAGATAGATAAGTTGGGAGTAAAATTTTTGCAGTTAAGATATTTTGATACAAAAGCAGAAATAAACGAGTTATTAGCGTTGAATGAGTTTTTGGAAAATATAGAATCATCAATCATTTCGATAAGCTATGTTTTAAAGTATAATTCTCAATTTAATGAAAGCTCAATTAACGATTTATTGATGAAGTTTCCCAGAATTACATCTATGTTGTTTTATGAAGCTCCAAAAGATTTTGATTGTTTTTTGATAAAAGAAAATACTGTGTTTTTCTTTGAAAATAAAATACTTTCTGAGATTTCGTGCGGATTAATACACAATAACAATTTTGCTATAAATATCAAATCATTCACAGAATCCATAAACCACAATACTTGTCTCAACCGAAAAATCTCCATAGATAAGAACGGTAATATAAAAAACTGTCCGTCTATGCCTCAAAGTTTTGGTAATATAAAAGATACAACTTTAGAAGAAGCAGTTAATCATCCTGATTTCAAAAAATACTGGAACGTAACCAAAGACCAGATAGAAGTTTGCAAAGATTGTGAATTTCGTCATATCTGTACAGATTGCAGGGCTTATACAGAACGTACTCATTTTAATAATGATGTAGATTTATCAAAACCTTTAAAGTGCGGTTATAATCCTTATACAAATGAATGGGCTGAATGGAGCACCAATCCGTTAAAACAAAAAGCTATCGAATACTACGGAATGCAAGAGTTGATTAAAAATGGCTAAAAAGTTTCCCCATTACACCCAAGCCGATGCTAAAGACTGTGGTGCTACCTGTCTTAAAATCATAGCCAAGCATTATGGCAGAACACTTAATATCCAGACCTTACGGGAACTCTCAGAAACTACCCGAGAGGGTAGCAATCTGTTGACGTTAAGTGAAGGAGCAGAACAAATCGGCTTCAGGACTTTGGGAGTTAAACTGTCGTTTCAAAAACTTTTAGAAGCTCCTTTACCCTGTATTTTGCATTGGAACAAAAATCATTATGTGGTTCTTTATGATATTGTAAAAAGTAAAAAGTCCCTCTCCAAAGAAGAAGGATTTAGGGTGAGGATTTCTGACCCCGCTTTTGGTTTATTGGAATACACAAAAGAAGAATTTCTAAAGTTTTGGATAGGAAACAATGTTACAGAAACCACAGAAGAAGGAATTGCCCTATTGCTTGAGCCTACACCAAAATTTCATAATCAGTCATCAAACCTTGATTTAGAAGAAGGAAAAACATTTGGGTTTAAGTACCTGTCAAAATACCTGTTCCGATACAAATCGTTTATCATACAACTTGCAATCGGTCTTTTGGCAGGAAGTATTTTACAGCTTATTTTTCCGTTCCTAACTCAAAGTATCGTAGATGTCGGAATACAAAACCAGAATATGCACTTCATTTGGTTAGTGCTTATTGCTCAACTTTTTCTGTTTTTCGGAAAAACAGCTTTGGAGTTTATCCGTAGCTGGATATTGTTACACCTGTCCACAAGGATAAATATCTCTCTGATTTCGGACTTTTTTATCAAACTGATGAATCTCCCAATTTCGTTTTTCGATGTACGAATGACAGGAGATATTATGCAACGTATCAATGACCATAGTAGAATTGAAAGAATACTTACAACCTCTTCTTTAAGTGTGCTATTTTCGGTTGTGAATATGGTTATTATGGGAGGAGTTTTAGCTTATTATAATCTTAAAATATTTGGAATTTTCTTTTTGGGGAGCTTGTTGTATTTCGGTTGGATTGTGTTGTTTTTAAAGAGAAGAGAAAAGTTAGACTACAAACGTTTCTCCGAAGTAAGTCAGGAACAAAGCAAAGTTATCGAACTCATCAACGGAATGCAGGAAATCAAGCTCCACAATGCAGAAAAGCAGAAAAGATGGGGTTGGGAATATGTTCAGGCTAGATTATTCAAAGTATCAATGCAAGGTTTAATATTGGAACAGACCCAAAGTATTGGTTCTAATTTTATCAATGAGTTGAAAAACATCGTTATCGTTTTCCTTTCTGCTAAACTGGTAATTGATGGAGATATTACTTTAGGTATGATGATGGCTATTTCTTCTATTGTAGGAAATCTGAATGCTCCTGTTATGCAACTAATCGGTTTTGTAAGAGAATTACAGGATGCAAAAATTTCGTTAGCTCGTTTGGGAGAAATTCACGATAAGGAAGATGAAGCACAAACCGAAAAAGAAGCCATAAAAGACATTCCCGAAAAAGCGGATATTATTCTTAACGATGTTTCGTTCCGATATATAGGTTCTGACACTTTTGTTTTGGATAAATTAAATCTTACCATCCCAAAGAACAAAATAACCGCAATCGTAGGAGTTAGTGGAAGTGGAAAAACAACGCTTATGAAAATTCTTTTGAAGTTTTATGAATCAGTTGAAGGGGTTATAAATTATGGTACTATTGATTTAAAAAATATATCTCAAAAATCGTGGAGAAATCATATTGGTTCAGTAATGCAAGAAGGTTATATTTTTAATGATACTATTGCAAATAATATTGCTATTGGAGTTGATATAATCGACAAGAAACGATTACAATATGCAACTGATGTAGCCAATATTAAATCGTTTGTAGACAGTCTGCCTTTGGGTTACAACACCAAAATCGGAATGGAAGGAATGGGAATGAGTACAGGACAAAAACAACGTCTTTTAATTGCAAGAGCTGTCTATAAAAACCCTGAAATGTTGTTTTTTGATGAAGCTACAAGTGCTTTGGATGCTAACAACGAAAAGGAGATTATGGAAAAGCTGAACATCTTTTTCAAAAACAAAACGGTTGTCGTTATTGCTCACAGGTTAAGTACCGTTATGAATGCAGACCAAATTGTAGTTTTAGATAAAGGAAAAATCATAGAACAAGGAAATCATAAAGAATTGGTTGCTCTAAAAGGAAATTATTATCAGTTAGTTAAAAATCAGTTACAATTAGGAAATTAATATGTCAGAAGATAAAGAAATCGAATTAAGAAGTGAAGAAGTACAGGACATTCTTACTCGTGTTCCTCATTGGATGATTCGATGGGGAAATGTTCTTATACTTATTTTGGTAGGTCTTATTTTTGCTTTTGCTTGGATTATCAAATATCCTGATATTGTCCAAACAGAAATTGTAATTACTACTCAAATTCCACCTGAAAAATTAGTAGCTAAAACTTCAGGAAGAATCGAAAAAATATTAGTTGAAGACAGACAAAAAGTTTCCGAAAAAACACCTTTGGCAATTATTGAAAATCCGGCAAACTATAAAGATGTTTTCTTTTTGAAAACTATTGTTGACACGATAAAAGTAAACAATTCCGATTTTGAATTTCCTTTAGATAAAATTCCCGTTTTGAGTTTGGGAACTATCGAAAGTGCCTATGCTGTTTTTGAAAAAGATTATTTAGCTTATCGGATAAACAAAGATTACGAACCTTATAATATTGATAAATCGGCTCAAAGTTTTGAGACCGTTCAACAGAACGAACGCTTAAAATTACTTATCGAACAAAAAGAAATCGGACAAAAAGAACTTCAATACAAAAAAACGGAATTAGACAGAAACAAACGTTTGTTTGAAAAAGGAGTAATTTCTGCACAAGAATGGGATTCCAAGAATATGGAATATCTCCAACAGGAAAAAAACATCAATAGTCTGACATCTCAAATTTCACAGCTTCGTTCTTCTCTGAATGATTTAAACCGAAACAAAAAATCTACAAACCTCAACCAAACCAAAGATGATTTAAGTTTAATGCGAAATGTGATTTTATCGTTCAACCAACTCAAAAAAGCGATAACCGATTGGGAAATGGCTTATGTTTTACAATCCTCTGTAAACGGAGAAGTTTCTTTTTTACAGATTTGGACAGAAAACCAAACCATAAATACAGGAGATAATGTTTTTGTAGTTATTCCAACAGAAACAAAAAGCTATTTAGGAAAAATAAAAGCCCCTGCTCTTAATTCGGGAAAAATCAAAATCGGACAAAACGTAAATATCCGGCTTTCAAATTATCCCGACAGGGAATTCGGAATGTTGAACGGAGTAATAAAAACCATTTCACTCACTCCCGATAAAGACAACAATCTGCTTATAGACGTAGAACTCCCAAAAGGACTGGAAACTTCATATAAAAAAGATATTGTTTTCCAACAGGAAATGTCAGGAACAGCCGATATAATTACAGAAGATTTACGGCTTATAGAACGGCTTTTATATCAGTTCAGGGATATGTTCAGAAGGAGTTAAACTTAAATTCTTCGGGCTGTTTTTAAACTCTTTAAACAAAAAATAGCATTGAAAGCAAAAATAAACCACCTTTTATCCAAACTCAATGAACAGCTTAACTTTATAGATCCATATTGTGTTTCTATAGGAGACACACGAAAGGAATAATAAATCGTAGGATACCCCACAGTTATTCCATAATTAAAAGGTGGCAAGCCAAAAAAATAGCTGTATATAGTTGTAGTTAGCAAATATGTTATAGCTATCATACTTAACAATAAGAAACCTTTTTTCATGTAATTGAGTTTATGCTAAACAAATTTAATCTTTCTTGATTATTTATTTATTGTTTAAACTTAAAAACTCCAAAGCATTTACAATCCCTGCTGTTGAAGCGGTGTTATTAAAATAAA
>JBEBUB010000128.1:0-6443 GCA_040393445.1 Flavobacterium beibuense | reverse complement strand
ATCAAAGGGATTCCGATTTTCTTTAATCAATTATTTATCACCTTTGGTTGGGGAACCTTAGTGGCTTTTGCGGTGCTGTATGGCAAGGAGACAGGGATTCACAATTCGGGAGTTTTCTTCTTGTTCTTAGCCGGAGGAATTATTCTTTCGAGAGTTATTTCCGGGAAGTTTGTCGATAGAGGTTACATTCATCAAGTAATGGCTATAGCCCTGATTGTAATCATCGGAGGATTTATCTCGTTTGCGCTATTACACACTATCGAAGCTTTTTGTGTTTCGGCCTTCTTTATTGGTATTGGTTATGGTACGCTCTTTCCTGCCCTTCAGACACTTTATATCAATATGGCACCAAGTTCCAAACGAGGAACAGCCAATTCTACTTATCTGACAGGTTTTGATTTAGGTATCGGAATCGGGATGCTCTTAGGGGCTTATTTAGCCGATCACTTTGGTTTTTCGACCATGTATTTGATAACGGCTTCGTCTTGTACGGTAGGTCTGTTGTTGTATTGGTTTAATTCCAGAAGGGTTTATAAGAGAAATGTGAGTTCTCAGCCACAAGTTCACTAACACATTATTATACTAAAGCTATCTTCCGTACACACTCAGCACAACACCTGTGAATTGTGGCTGAAAATAAAATTAACCCAACTCAAATTTTTCACTCACAATTCTTCAAGACAGATGATGTATAAAACTCAAGCGTATGTACTTCCATAAGGAAGAAATTCTTTTGCGTATTTTTTTCATCAAGTCCATCTCTCGAAAAAAATTTGATAAAAAGCCGTAAGATAGTTTTAAGATATCCGTACGGCTTTCCAAAAACAAACTTATATCAAACACAGGACAAAGGTAGGTCACTATCCAATGCTAAAACATACCTTAAACAAGGTATTTTTATGCTTTTATTAAGTTAAAATGTTAAATTTCAATCTTGTAATCAATTACTTAGACTAAATAAACGTTAAGAATGTATAATTTGAATCTTATAATTCGTTACTAAAAGAAAAGGCGATAAGGTCTTTTATGGAATTCAGTTCTAACTTTTTGAGAATGTTTTTCCTGTGAGTATCAACCGTAAAAATACTTATGCTAAGAATGGAGGCTATCTGTTTAGCGGTATTTCCTTGTTTTATTAAAGCTATAATTTCTTTTTCTCGCGAAGTAATGAGTTTTTCAAGCATAACTTCTTTCACACTATTGCTGTGTAATTCCAGAAAAACATCTTCTCCGTCTAAAACAGCATCTATGGTTTCTTTGACCTCGTTGGCATCTGTACTTTTCGGTATATATCCATTCGCATGACACTTTTTAATTTCCAGAGAAAGCGTATTGGGGTCAAACATTGAGATAAGAATTACTTTTATATCCGGATAAAGGGATTTAATTAAATTACATATATCCAATCCGTTTTCTTCTTTTAGCTTAATATCCAAAAGTATTAAATCGACCTTCTTTTGGGTCAATATATGCAACAATTCACTATAAGAATGAACGATTTCCAGTAGTGTGAGATGCTTCATATCCGCTAGAATACGAGCAAGACCTTCAGCAAAGAGCAAATGGTCATCTACGATTACGGTGTTATAGTTTTTTGTTTCCATTATCTAAAAGGTATTTCAATAATGTAGGTTGTGTTTCCTTTACCTGACGAAATATGAAGTTCTCCTTTCATGTTTTCTACACGTTGAAAGATGTTCTTCACTCCCATTCCGGTTCCTCTCTTGGCTTTTTCGACAGAAAAACCAATTCCGTTGTCTTCGACTAACAATTGAGCGGCATCTTTGTCAATCAATAGTTGTACGGTAGCCTCTGTAGCTTGAGCGTGACGCAAAGTATTCGCAAAAATTTCACTAACTATTTTATACAGATTTTCTTTTTGAAAGTCAGACAAGAGCGATTCATCTCCGGAGAATATAAAATTGAAGGTAATCCTTCCGTAACTGTTATAGGTCGTGGTTAACTTCTCGATGTTTTCTTCGATAGATTCTCCGATAGGTTTTTGAGTCAATTTTTTGTAAAAAACTCGAATGTCATTACTGGCAGTGTTTATAGTATCTACGAGTCGTTTATCATTAGCATAAGAATTCGTTACCAATAGTTTGATGGCGTTAATAGTTGCGCCTAAATCATCATGCAGGTCTCTAGCTATTTGTTTGCGTTCGTTGTTTAATATATTGAGTTCTCTTTGGGCGAATTCGATTTCCAACTTATGTCTATGGTCGAGATTTTTTTTGTACCTCCACCCTATTAAGAACCCTATAAATATAAATTCAGCACTAATGAACCAATAAAAATAATTGGGATAGGTAATCTGATAAAAAGAAAAAACTCCCGAATAATTCAAATTATAGGTAGCCGGGTTGATAATCACTATCAGAAGTAAGAACGGAATTCCGTAGTGTAACATTTTGTATCGAACAGAGAGCATAATGACTTTTATGGCTATTACGGTTATGCTTATAACAATACAAGCTATACTAACATACCACCCCACCATAAACAGCGTTTGTCCAGAATGTAAATGAGGCATAAAAATCATATACAGGGCTAAGAACAAAAGTCCGATAGCCAAACAAACCGTATTGAGCCAATTCAACACTCTGAGTTCTTTTGTGTTTTGAATTTTCCCGAAAATAAAATCAACAATATAAAAATTCAGGCAAGTCGCAATTAACGAAAGCGGGAGAGGGTGCATCCTATTCACCCACAAATACAAAAACTCATTCGGAATTATGGTGGTCATGAGTTCGTCATATAAAGTGAGTAAAGAAACGGCTAACATGTATAAAAAGAATAAGATGAAAGCTCGTTCTTTTATGATAATACCAATAATAAGACTGATAAACCCTGTGATTAGAAATATGCCTACAAAACTGGCTATCGTCCAATAAAACTCTTTTTCCCAAGACAGGTTGAAAGAAGGTGATGTGAAGTTCAAGAAAGAGTTTTGGGTGTGTCTGGGGTTAATAATCTGAACTAGATAGCTTTGTTCTTGATCTTTTTGTAATGTAGTAGCATAAGTCAAAGCTCGATGTCTTACTTTTCTGTCTCGCATCAATTTTTGACGAACAAGTGTATCTGCAATTCTCCATTTTTCATCTTGTTTTGTATGAATGACAATAGTATCAGCATGAGTGAAAAAAGACCACCAGAATTTTTGAGAACGACCTGCCTTATTTTTTACGATTAAGTAAAACCAAACCGGCTCGGGAAAAAGACCCATGTTTTTTCCATTTTCAAACGTTTTGAAATCTCCTTGCTCCAGATGAGAAACTATTTGGTCTAGTTCCGTTCTTTGTTCTTTTGAATCCTTCCAATAAAGCATATAAGGATAAAGATCGTCTTCATGAAATCCGTTTGTTTCATAGATTTTCTCTTGTGAATAGCCTATCAGGCTCACAACAAAGAAAACCATAACAAAACCTAGTCGAAACATACGCCTTAATTTCTTACAAAGGAAACGTATTTTTTTTGGATAAAAAATACAAAGTTCTTGGTATTGTGCACAAAATCAAGGTAAAATAGTTTTGTAACCACAATGTTTAACTATTTTATATGATTACTATGAAAACGAAATTACTTTACTTATTTATGTCTGTTTTGACATTAGGAATTGTTTCATCTTGCAGCAAAGATGATGATGGAGACGGAGATGGCGGACAAGACAACTCGCTCCTTATAGGAAAATGGTATTATTATCAAGAAGGTATGGTTATAGGAGGAACCGAGCATCTAGAAACTGCCATTGATGGTTGTGACGGAAACTATACTCATATTGTATTAAACAGTAACGGAAGCCTAGAAGAGTATTGGTATTATGATATGGGTAATGGTTGTGAAACCTACTCCGAAACCGGAAGTTGGGAAAGAAGCGGAAACAACTTCACGCTCTTTTATGATGGCGAATTGTATATGCAAGGACAAATTATGCATCTGGACGAAGCTACTCTAAAGATTAGTTATGTCGAAAATCAAATAACTTATATAGTAGTATTCAAACGTACGATTAGCGGAGGAAATAATGATGATGTTACTGCATTTGCCGGCACATGGGAAGGAACCTACACCGGTGATGACAACGGAATCTTCTCTGTGAATATTAGCAATAGTGGACAAATCAGCGGAAATGGCTATTCGACAAATTGGGGGGAGTCATTTACACTAACCGGAACTGTAAATAGTGATGGTTCTTTCAATGCCGGAAACACTTCTTTGGGAGCCACTTTTACGGGAACTATTATCGGAAATAATTTGACCGGAAATTGGCAAAATTCAACTACGGGAGAATCCGGCACTTTTGTAGGACAAAAGACAAATTAGCCTTACGACTATTCTACTCACTATAATTTATCTGTTATGAAAAAAATACTAATTATTATCCTAATTATTTTGGTTCCTTATATAGGGTTTTCTCAGGAAGAACTGCCTAAATCTGGAGTTGCCTTATCGGTCGGATTAGGTAAAATGTCTATAAAAGATGAATATCCGGGAGTCAACTTTGATAAATCTCTATTTGCCTATAAACTAAATTATTTTCGAGAATTAACCAGCTTTAATCAAGTAGCTCTAATGGGTGAAATCGGATATACAAGTCAAGGAGGAGGAGGTAGTGCAGGAAGTACGGATTTCACCATGCGTTTTAATTATTTAGAAGCAGGAGTTATCGCTCATTATCAAACAAAAATATCCGGATGGGACAATCGTCCGTTTTATGCAGGAGGAGGGTTGAATATAGGTTACTTTCTTAATGGAAAGTATAAAGATGATGATAATACTTTAGATTTAGATGCGGTAAGAGATGTAGTTTTTGGTTTGAAATTCACATCGGGAATTATGGTTAATCTTTTTGACAAACCGATGCGATTAGGACTTAATATAAACCTTGGTTTGAGCAATACTAACTCTGATGAAGAAGATGGGGTTACACGACTTAATTCTTATATGTTGGAGTTGGCATATCCGTTGAGTTGGTAAATATGTTTCACACCTAATCTTCAAGAAATCACCCAAAAGGGTGATTTCTTCTTTATTGCAACTTCTTATTTTTGTTAAAAGAATATCGCTCGATGAAATACCAAGTTCTTGGTATTGTGTAACTAAAACCTCCAAAATAGTTTTGTTTACTACAATTAATTCCTATGAAAAAAAATATTATTTTACTATTTGTGCTATTAGCTTGTATTTACACTCAAGCTCAGAGTACTGATGCCAAGCTCAAATACCAAGAAGCCGAAAAAGCATTTGAGGCAGGTAATTACCAAAACTGTATCATCTTTTTAGATGAAACCGAAAAGTTATTAAGACAAAGCAATTCAAATACGCTGTATTTACGAACAAAAGCGGAATTCAAAATATGGGAAATAAAACCATATGAAAGCTTTCAACAACTAGATAGACTCAAAAAACTAGGTAACGAATATCTAGAAAAGTATGATAAAGAAGGCTTGAGTGATGTGTTTGAACTGTTACAAAAATTACCAAAAGTCAATAGTCAAGAGGAATTAGTAGTTCTAGGAGAACAGCTTCATATAGAAAGTTCTATACAAAAACATGAAAGAGCTATAAAAGAACAAAATATGGCGTTTGTTGAGGGAGGAAGTTATACAATGGGGGCAAGAAGAGAAGCTCATGAAGTAACCGTAAACGATTTTTATATCGCAAAGTTTGAAACAACCGTTCAGCAATGGAACAAATATCTTGAGACAACAGGAAGAACAGGGAATAATAATATAGAATTAAATCGTTTACTGGAACTTTATAATCACGTCAGTAAAGTGTCTAACACTGCTACGGGAGCCCTTAATGTTGCAGGTGGAGGAACAACCAAAATGTTAACCGGATTACTGACCAACAATAAACATCTCTCCTATAGAATACCTCAACAAGATAATAGTGCTTTTTCCCGATTTTTACCCGCCAGAGCATATAAAAAGAAAAGTCTTGCTTATTTTAATGAAGTCCTCTATCCAGAAATAGTGAATTACTGTAAATGGTTAGAACAAGAATATGGAGGAACATGGCGATTACCTACTTCAGCCGAATGGGAATATGCAGCAAGAAACGGAAACACAACAGAACACATCAGCAGTGAAGGTAAGAACAGTACCCGAAGAACAAACGAAAAATATCAGACTTATTACAGCGATGTAGTACCCTATATAGAATTGCCCCACGCTATGGCTAAAGATGTCGTTGTCGAAAAAGCTGTCGGGAGAAAACGTCCTAACGCTTTAGGTATTTATGATATGATTGGTAACGTAACCGAAATATGTTCTGATTTTTTTGACAGAAAATATTATAAATACTCTCCAAAAGATAACCCAAAAGGACCTGAGCAGGGA
The DNA here is from genome assembly GCA_040393445.1 of Flavobacterium beibuense. Classification (GTDB taxonomy): domain Bacteria; phylum Bacteroidota; class Bacteroidia; order Flavobacteriales; family Flavobacteriaceae; genus Flavobacterium; species Flavobacterium beibuense_B. The sequence continues at coordinate 99 of JBEBUB010000128.1, read as the reverse complement.
GAATATAGAACATCAAGAGGAAATTACATATTCTGGGCAAATGGAGGGATTTTAGAAACTGGCGATGTGAATGCTATCGGTTTCCGTGTAGTTTATATT
>JBEBUB010000127.1:0-6465 GCA_040393445.1 Flavobacterium beibuense | reverse complement strand
TTTCGTAACTTTGCACTCCTAAAAATTAATTTTAGCAATGATTGATAGATTACAATACGTAAAGCAACGTTTTGATGAGGTTTCTGACTTGATCATCCAACCTGATGTGATTTCAGACCAAAAACGATACGTTCAGCTAAACAAAGAATATAAAGACCTTAAGGCTTTGGTAGAAAAGCGTGAGGAATACATCCGTTTGAAAGCCAATATCGAAGAAGCTCAAGAGATTATTCAGGACGGAAGCGATAAAGAAATGGTCGAAATGGCTCAACTTCAGATGGAAGAAGCTAAAGAACGTTTGCCTCAATTGGAAGAAGAAATCAAGTTCATGTTGATTCCGAAAGACCCTGAAGATGCTAAAAACGTAATGGTGGAGATCAGAGCCGGAACAGGTGGAGACGAAGCCAGTATTTTTGCAGGAGATTTATACCGTATGTACACCAAATATTGTGAAAGCAAAGGTTGGAGAACGTCTGTAGTAGATTTAAACGAAGGAACTTCAGGAGGATTTAAAGAGATTATTTTTGAAGTAACCGGAGAAGACGTTTACGGAACCTTGAAATATGAAGCAGGTGTTCACCGTGTACAACGTGTGCCTCAAACCGAAACCCAAGGTCGTGTTCACACTTCTGCAGCAACTGTTATGGTGCTTCCGGAAGCCGAAGAATTTGACGTACATATTGATATGAACGATGTTCGTATCGACTTGTTCTGTTCTTCAGGACCTGGAGGGCAGTCTGTAAACACAACCAAATCAGCCGTAAGGATGACACACATCCCGACCGGATTGGTAGCTCAATGTCAGGACGAAAAATCACAGCATAAAAATAAAGACAAAGCTTTAGCCGTATTGCGTTCTCGTTTGTATGAAATGGAATTGGCCAAAAAACAAGAAGAGGATGCTAAGAAGAGAAACTCTCAGGTGAGTAGCGGAGACCGTTCGGCTAAAATCCGTACGTATAACTACCCACAAGGAAGGGTGACTGACCACAGAATCGGGCTAACGCTTTATGATTTAGATGGTGTGATGAACGGAAACGTTCAGAAAATTATCGATGAGCTTCAATTAGTTGCCAATACTGAGAAGCTTAAAGAAAGCGAAGTATATTAATGAAAAAACTATTCAAGTTTATCTTAAACTTGGTTCCAAGACCAATACTAATCAGGATGAGTTATTTAATTCGTCCTGTTTTGGTTTTATGGCTTAAAGGAAATAAATATACAGACCCAATCGATGGCAAGGGTTTCAGAAAATTTTTGCCTTACGGATATGAAAATCAACGAGATAATGTGCTTTCTCCTAGCACACTTTCGCTCGAGAGACATCGTTTACTTTGGCTATACCTAAAAAACGAAACCGATTTTTTCTCGGCTCCTAAAAAAGTGTTACATTTTGCTCCGGAGCAAGCTTTTTATAAGCGATTCCGTAAGCAGAAAAATCTCGATTACACCACAACCGACTTGAATTCACCTTTGGCAGATGTCAAAGCAGATATTTGTAACCTTCCTTTTAAAGACGAAGAATTTGATGTGATTTTTTGCAATCACGTTCTGGAACATATTCCCGATGATACCAAGGCAATGCAGGAGCTATATCGCATACTCAAAAAAGGAGGGATGGGTATTTTTCAGATTCCACAAGACTTAAGTCGAGAAAAAACCTTCGAAGACAATTCCATTATAGATCGAAAAGAAAGAGCCAAAATCTTTGGGCAATATGACCACGTGAGGATTTATGGAAGAGATTATTTCGATAAGCTAAGAAGTATCGGTTTTACGGTTGTCGAAGAAGATTACACTAAAAAAATAACTCCTGAATTAGTTGATAAAAACCGATTGGCTACAGGAGAAATTATTCCGATTTGCTTTAAGTAGTACAAACTGAACTTACTGTAAACTGTGACTGAAAACTAAAGTTTTTTAGCCTCGTTCCAATACACGTCCATTTCGGCTAAAGTCATTTCAGAAAGTGGTTTCCCGATTTCGTTGGATTTTTCTTCCAGATATTTGAATCGTTTGATGAATTTCTTGTTGGTTTGTTCTAAGGCATCTTCAGGATTTACCTTCAAGAAACGAGCATAATTAATCATCGAGAACAACACATCGCCAAACTCCTGATTGATTTTTTCTTGATTTCCGTTATTTACTTCAACTTGTAATTCGCCTAATTCTTCTTGAACTTTTTCCCAAACTTGTTGAGGTTCTTCCCAATCAAAACCAACAGCTTTTACTTTTTCTTGAATGCGATTAGCTTTTACCATAGCCGGTAAGCTACCGGGAACACCTTCCAAAACTGATTTGCGACCTTCTTTGAGTTTGAGTTTTTCCCAATTTCGTTTTACGTCTTCTTCGCTTTTTACTTTTACATCTCCGTAAATATGTGGGTGACGATGAATGAGTTTTTCGCAGATTCCGTTGGCCACATCAGCAATATCAAAATCACCTGTTTCAGAACCTATTTTCGAATAAAAAACAATATGTAACAATATATCTCCGAGCTCTTTTTTAATTTCTTGCATGTCATTTTCAAGAATGGCATCACCGAGTTCGTACGTTTCTTCTATAGTTAAATAACGAAGCGATTGAAGGGTTTGTTTTTTATCCCAAGGGCATTTTTCACGTAAATCATCCATGATATCGAGCAATCGGGAAAAGGCTTGGAGTTTTTGTTCTTTGGTATTCATTGGGTTGTTTTTGGGCTAAATTACAATAAAAAAGCCGAAAGTTGAGTTTCGGCTTTAGGTTGATTATTCTTGAGTTTCTTCTTGCTCTTGACCTCGTTGTTTGATTTCCATATCTTTCGAAATCAAACCTTTTGCGATAAGCATATTATACCAATTGATGATTTTTTTGATATCTGAAGCATACACTCTGTCTGTATCATAATCAGGAACTACCTCACCAAAATAAGCTTCTAATTTCGCTTTATCTTCTTTGTGTGAAATCGCTTCTTTGTTGTCTTCTTTTGTAGCAATGGCTTTTAGGATTTCACCAAGTGGTTTTTCACCTTCATACGTATAAACAGAAATTTCTGATAGCAAACTCACATTGTTTTGTAAACCAACGTTTAATTTTTTTCCGTCTGCTAATGACTCCGCTAAAAATCCTGAACGGGTTTGTACTTTTAATTCATAAAGTCCGGGTTTTCCGGAAATAGCTAAAATTTTCTCTAAACTCATTGTTTATTAAGTTAATAGTTAATTGATATCGTTTTTAAAAGAAGGATGGGTCAGTGTGATTATTTGCCTTTTTTAGCAGCGAATTTCATTCGATAATCTACACTTGTTCTCCCTTCCATAATGTTTTTGAGTTTCTTTTCGTTTAAACGTTTTTTGAGGGACGAAATTTTATCGGTAAACAGAATTCCTTCAATATGGTCATATTCGTGTTGAATCACTCTAGCTCGAAGTCCGTCGAATTCTTCCGTTTGTTTTTTGAAGTTTTCGTCATAATATTCGATAGTGATTTTATCGTGACGAACCACATCTTCATGAATTCCTGGAATGCTCAAACACCCTTCGTTGAAAGCCCAAAGTCCGCCTTCTTCTTTTAGGATTTTGGCATTGATGAACACTTTTTTAAAGCCATCGAGCTCTTCCTGTTCTTGTTTTGATAACTCTTCGTTTTCCGAAAAAGGAGTCGTATCTATCACAAACAATCGAATAGCCAGACCGATTTGTGGTGCTGCCAACCCAACTCCGTGAGCTCTATACATCGTATCGAACATATCTTCGATAAGCTGCTTTAAATTTGGATATTCGGCTGTGATATCTTCACCTTTTTTTCTCAAAACAGGGTCTCCGTAGCCTACAATCGGTAAAATCATTTTTTTGTTTTTATAAGGAAGGGCAAAGATAAAATTTATTTAGAATTTAGGTAGTAGGAATAACGAAATTTTGACAATTGAATCGTTGAATTTTCAACTCTAATTTCCCAAAGTTGTGTCTTTTAAAGCCTCTTCCCAAGATTTGATTTGGATTCCGAAAATTGCTTTGATTTTTGTTTTGTCTAACACGCTGTATTTCGGGCGAATAGCAGCTGTAGGGTAGGAGCTTGTCGGAATCGGATTCAGTGTGATTGGAATGTTATGAAGCTCAAAAATCTTTTTAGCGAAATCATACCAAGAGCAAACTCCTTCGTTCGAGAAATGATAGATTCCGTAAGAAGGTTGATTGCTTGATGTTGGGTGTTGGATGATGTCAATTATGACCTTAGCTAAGCAATTTGCATTTGTTGGAGTCCCGATTTGGTCATTCACCACATTGAGCGATTCCCTTTCAGAAGCCAAACGAAGCATGGTTTTATAGAAATTGTTTCCGAATTCAGAATATACCCACGAAGTTCGGATGATGTAATATTTCTCTAATAGAGCTTGAATGGCTTGTTCTGCTTGGAGTTTTGTTTGTCCGTAAACGTTTTTTGGATTAGGTAAATCTGTTTCAGTATAAGGAACATTTTTTTCTCCGTCAAAAACAAAATCGGTCGATAAGTGAATAAGTGTTGTTTGACATTCTTTACAGCTTTCAGCCAAATTTTTAACTCCGATAACGTTGATTTTGTGAGCTAAATCCGCTTCGGATTCTGCTTTATCAACAGCTGTATAAGCAGCACAATTGATACAAAAATCAGGTTGAAACTCTTCAAAAACGCTTTGACAATTATCGAGATTGGTAATATCGAACATTTTAGAATCCGTAAAGACAAAACGAATCTCGGAAACAGCTTGCGATGCTTTTTGCAAGGCCTGCCCGAGTTGTCCGTTGGCTCCGGTTACTAAAACTACCATATTTTTTTTGCGTTTGCTAACGTAGGATTATTTTGGTCTTTTTCAGAAATAATCATTTTCTCTTTCGGGAAATTCCAATCAATTCCGATACTCGGGTCATCAAAAGCAATTCCGGTTTCTGCTTCTTTGTGGTAAAAATTATCGCATTTATACGAAAAAAGTGCAGTATCGCTCAATACTAAAAATCCGTGAGCAAAACCTCTGGGAATATACAGTTGCTTTTTGTTTTCGGCTGTGAGCAAAACGGCTTCATGTTTTCCGTAGGTTTCAGATTCCGGACGAATATCAACCACCACATCGAGCACTTCACCTTGCAAAACTTGAACTAATTTGGCTTGAGCAAATTCCCCGATTTGATAATGAAGCCCTCTAAGTACTCCTTTGGTTGAAACCGATTGGTTGTCTTGAACAAAATGAGCGGCTATTCCTGTTTTTTCACGAAAAGTTTTTTCGTTGAAACTTTCCATAAAATAACCTCTTTCATCATAAAAAACTTTAGGCTCAATAATAAAACAATCTTTTAAAAGAGTGGGAGTTACTGTCATTATATCAGTTTTTTATATCTGATGTATATTTTTTGTATCCTTCAACAAAGAATAGGAAGCCTAAAAATACGATAAAGAATACAAAAGGATAGAGATACTTATGTTTTCCTTTAAGAAAGTTAGTTTGTGTAATATTAAGAGAATGATTTTTTTCTTTGATGATTTTGTCATAATTGAGCAAATCAGCTTTGAGGTTGTTTAAAATTTCCAACTGATAAGCTTTCGTGATGGCTAAATCATTAATTTGACTATCTCCTCCATACATAAAAAGCTGACTACTTTTCATATTAGCTGATGTAGCAGAAAAAGAACCTAAAACGTCATCGATTTGTTTAATTAAAGCCTCAGTCTGCTCGATTTTAAATTGTTGCCCTTCTGTATATACTTTTTGCATTTCGGCAAAATAGTCACTTTTATTTAAGTATGCCAAGATAGGAGCTACATGTTCTTCGTATGTAATTCTATTTTTACTTTCAATAATGATTCGTTGATTTACAAACATGCGACCTATAGCTTCTTCTTCCTCTATCACTTTTGTAATATCTGAATTATCTGAAAAAAGCTTTAAAACATCATAATTTCTACTATACGAATTAATGAAATCAATTTTAGTTAATTCAAACACTTCTTTTATAGGTTCCGTTTTGATAGAATAAATGCGACCAGTGTTTTTCATCCCGACCGTTTGAGTCAAAAAGGGAAGATCACCTTGACCAAATCTAGAGTTTAGAAGTTCTATTTTATTGTTAAAATAATCAATACTTCCAAAGTTGGTTTTAACTATAACAGTATGTTCAAAAGTAACATCTTTGTCTTTCCTGTAGCCTAGAAAGGCTCCTCCAATAATCAGTATGATGAAGATGATAAAGAATCTTTTGATAAGCAAAAGTGCCTTGTGAACACATCTGAAAAACAGTCTGATAACTGAATTAAATAAACTTCCAACACTTTGTAGGGTGATTTCTTGCTCCTGACTCATAAATGAATTATTTTTTTGCAATATTAAGAATTTGTTCTAATATTTTAATAGTAATAAGATACGTTGGTTTTACTCCTGTTGTTCCTAAACCTCCTGAAGCAAGTGTACTTCCTGTTTCGAGCGGGTTATCAGAAGCATAATAGGCATAACGAACT
>JBEBUB010000126.1:0-6469 GCA_040393445.1 Flavobacterium beibuense | reverse complement strand
GAACAACTCATGGAAGCAACCAAAGTTTGTTCGCTTGGGCAAATCACGTCTGCACTTTTTGAAGTTGGTGGGCAGTATAGAAGGAATATGTAAACCGAACTTTTCCAAAGTTTTAAAACTTTGGAAAAGTTTAAAATTTAAATTAAAACCTCCAAAGTTAGTTTGGAGGTTTTTTATTTTTCATCGAATTCTAAATGAAAACCTTACTTTACTCATTTACTAAAGAGTAACTAAAGAAGGTTTTATACTTTTACTGTACTGATAGTAATGAACAAATCAAAATTTTTTTGAGTAAACAACTCTCTTTTTAAATTCATCGTTAAAAAAGTAAATTTCTCAACCAAAACCAACCAATTCCGAAAACCTCCAAAGCAAAAATTGCCTTGGAGGTTTTTATTATTTAAAAGGTTAATTAAATTTATCTGAATCGGATATTATAAGTTATACCCAACCCTACAGATTGAATATCTGTTTCTAATCCTGTATCTGTATATTGATAGAACAGATAAAAATTCCAATCATAAGTATTATATCCAAAATGCGGATTCAGATATAATCCTCCATCAGTATTTTCTACATTAGTGAGGAAACCATACCCCAAATCGAGGCCTAGAAACCATCCTGATTCGTTAAAATAATAACGACCAAAAGCAGCTAAAGGAATAAGTCCGAAGTCACTATAATCGTCTTTTCCAAAATAATTGTTGTAGCCGGAGGCTATACCAAGAGCAAAATGGGGGTTAGTCAAGAATTGCCCTCTAAGGTCGATTCCTAGCATAAAAGGCGAGAAATCAGCAATGTCTCCCACAGGAGCAGCTACATTTAGCCCTAATTTTAGCCAAGAATTCTTCGGAGTGATCTCAGAATTTTGTCCGTAAGAAACTCCAATCGAAAACATCGTCAATAATAAAATAATCTTTTTCATACTATTTATTTTTTTGGTTACTATGTTAGCATATAACCAACAATAATACCATTTACTATAAATCAATATTTGTAATTGTTCATGAGTTCTTTTGTTTTGTTAGGAGGTGTTTTACTATATATAGCTGGTGTTTCCGTGATTTCGAACATAATTCCGTTATTCCGAACATAATTTATATTTTGTAGTAATAGTTGTTTTTTCATATTTGTAGTGCTTTAAAAAATCAGATAACTATCTCTAAATCTTAACCACTATTTTAAGATCTAGATATACTGAATTTCAAGTCAGATTAAATAACCGCCTAAAAAGCTCCTTTCAGTTTTTACGATGCAAAATCTAATTTTTTTTACTGGGAGGAGCTTCCTAATCTGACGTACAAACAATAAAAACAAACCAAAATATAAACTTTAAAAAATGAAATTAACATGATTTTTTCTAATAAACTGTTGTTTTATTTAGGGATAGGCAATCATAAATTTAATAGTCACATTTGGAAAGAGAAAATAAGAAAAAGAAGACTCTTTATTAAAGACATACTAGAAAGTCAAATCGCTATAGGAATGACTCAAGATCAAGTCATTAAGAATTTCGGATTTGACATGAGAGAATACACAAACGGAGTGTGGAGTTATGTTTTTTCAACTTTTAAGAATGGTGAAATAAGAGAAATGCTCTGTTTTTATTTTGATGAAAATGACAAAGTAAAGGAAGTAAAGACCAAATTCAGACGACGACTTCATTGATTAATATCAGATGAATAGTATTCATATAAACGAACCATATAGTCTCCATAAAAAGTAGTTTATATTTGTTAGTTAGAAGACCGTAAGATTAAATAAATTCAAAAACCACCTTAATTATTTAATGATTGTGGTCTTCTACTTTTTCCTTTGCGTTATTTTAGCTATTTTTGATTTTTCGGATGCTTAGCTAAGATGAACAATCTCCTGAAAACCCCAATCGAATACCTTAAAGGCATTGGTCCTCAAAGAGCAGATTTACTCAAAAAAGAAATGGGTATTTTTGTGTATGAAGATTTACTGCATCTTTTCCCGAATCGTTATATCGATAGAACCCGATACTACAAAATCAATCAGTTACAACCTACATTTAATACTGAGGTTCAGATTGTAGGGAGGATTATTCACATAAAAGTTGTTGAACAAAAAAAAGGAAAACGCCTTGTTGCTACTTTTGTAGATGACACAGGGCAAATGGAACTCGTTTGGTTTCAGGGTTATAAATGGATAAAAGAAAACCTCAAAATCAACGAACCTTATGTGGTTTTTGGTAAGGTTAATCAGGTTGGAGGTGTTTATTCGATGCCTCATCCTGAAATGGAATTGCTTACAGAACACAAGCAAAACCTCAGAACAGCGATGCAACCGGTGTATCCTTCGACCGAGATGCTGACCAAAAAAGGAATTTCGTCACGAGTGATTCACAAAGCTATGCAACAGCTTTTTCTAGAAACCAGAGGGCTTTTTGCAGAGATTTTTCCAAGTGATTTAATCGAAAAATATAAATTCATCCCTAAAACCGAAGCTATTTTTAATGTGCATTTTCCGCAAAGTGCAGAGATGTTAGCAAAAGCTCAGTTTCGGTTAAAGTTTGAAGAGTTGTTCTTTATTCAATTACAACTCATCACTCAGAATCTCATCCGAAAAAATAAAATCAAAGGTCACAATTTTGAGATAGTAGGCCATTATTTCAATACGTTTTTTCAGAATCATTTGCCTTTTGAACTCACCAATGCTCAAAAAAGAGTAATTAAAGAAATACGTAATGACTTGGGTAGTAATGCTCAGATGAACAGGCTTTTACAGGGTGATGTAGGTTCAGGAAAAACCATAGTAGCTTTTATGGCGATGCTGTTGGCTCTTGACAATGGCTTTCAGGCTTGTATTATGGCTCCAACCGAAATTCTTGCTACACAACACTATGAGAGTATTCAAGGTTTTGCAAAAGAATTAGATATCAACATCAAACTTCTGACAGGTTCTACTAAAACAGCCGAGAGAAAAATCATCCATGAAGAATTAGAAAACGGAAATCTTCAGATTTTGGTAGGTACGCATGCTTTGTTAGAAGACAAAGTACAATTCCATAATTTAGGTTTAGCCATTATTGACGAACAGCATCGTTTTGGAGTAGAGCAACGCTCTAAATTATGGAAAAAGAATACGATTCCGCCTCATATTTTAGTGATGACCGCCACTCCGATTCCCAGGACATTAGCTATGAGTTTATATGGAGATTTGGATATTTCTGTGATTGACGAACTCCCAAAAGGTCGAAAACCAATTATTACGACACATCGTTTTGATAATTCCAGACTCAAGGTTTGGAAGTTTATGAAAGACGAAATCGAAAAAGGTCGTCAGATTTATGTCGTTTTTCCGCTGATTCAGGAATCCGAAAAAATGGATTACAAAGATTTAATGGATGGTTATGAAGCGCTTTCGAGAGATTTCCCTTTGCCTAAATACAGTATTAGTATTGTTCACGGGCAAATGAAACCCGAAGACAAAGACTACCAAATGAAACGATTTGCAGAAGGAAAAAGCAATATTATGGTGGCCACGACGGTTATTGAAGTTGGCGTGAATGTTCCGAATGCTTCGGTTATGGTCATTGAGAGTGCAGAACGTTTCGGGCTTTCGCAATTGCATCAGCTCAGAGGTAGAGTAGGGCGTGGAGCCGAACAGAGTTACTGTATTTTGATGACTTCTTATAAACTCTCAAACGACAGCAAAACCCGAATGGAAACTATGGTTGCCACCAATGACGGATTCGAAATTGCAGAAGTCGATTTAAAACTTCGTGGGCCTGGCGATTTGATGGGAACCCAACAAAGTGGTGTGTTGAACCTGAAAATTGCAGATATTGTCAAAGACAGAGAAATCTTGTCTTTGGCTCGTGCTTCTGCTTTGGATATTTTACGAAAAGATGCTCCGATGCAACTTCCTGAGCATCAAAAACTCAGGGAAGCTTTTTTAGAAGTTACGAAAAAGAAAAATATCTGGAATTTTATCAGTTAAAACCAAGGTTTTTTACCCATTTGATAGGTTTGGTAAAACTCTTCGTCTGTTTTGGTTAAGTAAATAATTCCTTCTATAAGTCCTATTAAAGCAGGAACCCACATCGTAAAAGCACCAATAATTACACAACTTAGCGGAATGGAAACCAAAGTTATTCCTAAAAGGATAAAGCCTTCTTGATTCATTCCTAAAATAAATTTATGAACTCCAAGACCACCAAAAAGTATAGCTAAAATTCCTGCTAAAACACGTTTATTATCTTGGTTTCTGAATTGAGGTGGGTTGTTTTCGGGAGTATTCCAACTTTGGGGTTTTCTTTCGTTTTGGTTGTAATCTTCAGACATAGTTTTGGTTTTTGGTTTTGGCAAATGTAATTATTTTTTTGAAAAAGCAATTATTTTTTGAGCAATTATCTGAGCCAGTTTTTGGTGACTTTCAAAGGTCCAGCCTGCGATATGAGGAGTAAGTAACACATTGTCTGCTTGATATAAATACTGTAAATCTTCAGGGATATTGTCGCTATCTATTTGTTCGAAAGAGAGCTTTTCATATTCCAAAACATCTAATCCGACACCAAGTATTTTTCCGTTTTTTAAAGCTTCAACCAAATCTTTTGTTACGACACTTTTTCCTCTTGCCGTATTGATAAGCCAAAACGGTTTTGCGAATTTATTGATGAAATCAGCATTCACCATTTGGTGGGTTAAAGGTGTCCAAGGTGTGTGAAGGCTTATTACATCTGCCTTTTGTTGAATTTCTTCCAAAGATGCTGGTTTGGCATTTTCGTCTTCTAATCCGTTTTGAATGTCATAAAACAATACTTCATTCACATCAAAACCCTTGAGTTTTTTAGCAAACGATTTTCCCATGTTTCCGTAACCGATAATCCCGACGGTTTTGCCTTCCAGCTCATGACCTCTGTGTTTTTCACGTTCCCATTTGCCTGATTTTACACTTTTATCAGCCAAATTGAGTTTGTTGAAAAGAGAAAGTAACATCCCCAGAGCTTGTTCGCCAACTGCATTTCTATTGCCTTCGGGAGCGGAGATGAGTTCAATGTTTTTGGATGCAGCACAATCACAATCAATACTTTCTAATCCGGCTCCAACACGAGCAATGAATTTTAGATTCGTTGCTTTATCCAAACAAAGTTTATCGACTTTAAAACGGCTTCTGATTACGATTCCGTCATAGTTTTGGATTTTTTTCTCGATTTCTTCTTTTGGTGAAGTGAAATCTAAATCGTTAGTAAAACCTGCTGTTTCAAGCATTTCTAACAAAATTGGGTGGTTGGAATCAATATGTAGAATTTTCATTTTTATTGCATTTCACAAGACAAAGATACAGAGATTTTTTGGTCTGCATTCTATTCTAATAAGCCAGAATCATTCGGTCGTTTCCGTAAATGTCTTTTTTGAGTATTACGTTTTTAAAACCTTTATTTTTGAGCATTTCTGAAGTTTCTTTACCTAAGTATTGATTGATTTCAAAATACAGCTTTCCGTTTTCGGATAAATGTTCTTTGGCGAAATCAGCTATTTTTTCGTAAAACAAAAGCGGATTTTCATCAGAAACAAACAGTGCCAAATGCGGTTCATATTCCAATACATTCGGTTTAATTTCTTCTTTTTCGAGTTCTCTCACATAAGGTGGGTTAGAGACAATAATGTCAAACGGGTCGCCTTCCCAAACATCATTCAAAATATCGAATTCCACCAAATGAACAAAGGCTTGGTTGTGGTCTGCATTTTTTTGAGCGACTTGTAACGCATCATACGAAACATCAAAAGCAAAAGTCTCCGCTTTCAGGTTTTTATCTAAACTGATAGCGATGCAACCACTTCCGGTCCCGATATCCAGAATGTTTAAACCTTGTTGGTGTTGATTGTCGTTTATAATCCAACTGACCAACTCTTCGGTTTCAGGTCGTGGAATGAGTGTATGTTCATTTACGAAAAATTCCAACCCAAAAAACTGAGTTTTACCCAAAAGGTATTGAATCGGTTTTTGTTTTTGAAGCTCTTGAAGATAGGTCGCCCATTTTTGAAGTTCGTTTTCTGTCAATTCAAGATTGGGGTTGAGTGCTAAATCAACTCTTTTTAGTTGATGCTCTTGCTCCAGAATCAAAAAGAAAAAACTTTCGATTTCATCGGAGTCATAAATAGGAGAGAGGCTTTCTGTAAAACGGATTTTATAGTCTTTGATTTTCATAAAATAAAAAAACTTTGCTCGGGTGAGCAAAGTTCTTAAAAAATAAGGACGAATTAATAATATGTACCCCTAAATATTATTTAGTAGCTTTTATAATAACTTTTAATTCGATATCATCACTGATTACGTTGTCAGCAGCAAGATCTTTGAATACGTTTCCTGAACCGTAGTTTACGTTCCACTCTGTTCTGTTGATAGTGAAAGTTTCAGTAACAATAGTAAGTTCGTTTTCAGAAACAGTTACAGTTGCAGGGAATTTTACGTTTTTAGTAATTCCTTTGATAGTAAGGTT
>JBEBUB010000125.1:0-6513 GCA_040393445.1 Flavobacterium beibuense | reverse complement strand
GCGAATATAAGTATTTATTTAGATAATTTCTAAATTTGAATTTTTATTTAACTTTAGAACCAACCTGAAAACCAGTTTTTTTCAATCAAACTATATTATATTTGTATATTTTAGTCTGTATATTTATTTAATACTTAATTTTATGAATTACTTCAGAAAACTCTTCGTTTGGCTTTTTCTGCCCCTTAGCGGAATAGTCATATTAATGTATATTTTAGACATAGATTATATCCTAAAAGCAGTTCGGGTTACCTATCTGAATGGGCACAAAACTGCCTTTCTGGATGATTACAAATATTTTGACAATCGAACTATTGAAAACGGTACGGCTCAACCTTGGGCCATTCATAAAGATTATAACAAAAACCAAGCCACCCAAAAACTTACAGATACTCACAAAGAGTTACAAACCACTGCCTTTTTGATCATCAAGAACGACAGCATTTGGCACGAAAGCTATTTTGATGGTTATGGGGCAGACTCCCACTCTAACTCTTTTTCGATGGCGAAAAGCTATGTTACAGCCGCTTTAGGAAAAGCGATTATGGAAGGAAAAATAAAGAGCTTAAATCAACCAGTTTCTGATTTTTTTGCTGAGTTCTCTGAAGGATTAGCCGCTGAAATGACTGTTGGAGATTTGGCATCTATGGCTTCCGGCCTCAATTGGGACGAAAGATATTACAGCCCGTTTTCTGTAGTAACTCGGGCTTATTTCGACAATGATTTGGAAAAAGTTATTCTGAACCTAAAAACTACCGAAAAACCGGGTCAGAAATTCAAATATTCGAGCGGAGACACTCAGCTTTTAGCAATGGTTCTCGAAAAAGCTACAGGCGAACATCTTTCCGACTATATTTCTAAACATTTCTGGAAACCTTTAGGTTGCGAAAACAAAGCATTTTGGCAAGTTGACAATCCTGATGGAATTGAAAAAGCTTATTGTTGTATTGCCAGCAACGCTAGAGATTTTGCCAAACTAGGAAAACTCTTCAAACAAAAAGGAAATTGGAATGGCAAGCAAATTCTAGATACTACATTTGTAGAAATGTGTATCACTCCAAGATTTTCAGATGCTCCTCAATATGGTTATGGATTTTGGCTTTCTGATTATTTAAATAAAGAAATCTTTTATATGAGAGGCCATTTAGGACAATTCGTTATCGTAATACCTGAAGATGACCTCATTATTGTTCGTTTAGGTCATATAAAAGGGCTACAAACTGAAACTGACCCTCATAGCGACGACTTTTATATTTATATTGACGAAGCCTATGAAATGCTAAACAGTTCTTTATTTTAATGGGATTGTTTGCACTTCAGAAATAAGTCTCCCTTCAGAAGAAACACCTTCTATGTGTCTTATTGCATTTTCTTGATTCGGATAATTTGTTTTAGGCTGTAATTGTTTTTGGTCTGTCGAAACAGCCTCAGGTTGCCAATACAAAGCACCATAATATTGAAATCCCTTTTCAAACATCGAATAATCAGCATGTTCAAATTCATACTTTCTGGAGAATCCGCCTTTGATTTGAAAATGAGAAGATAAATCTTGTCCGGATTGATTTCGTCCTCCGGTTTTGAGATATATTTTTATAACACCTGCTTTATTGTTTATAGAAGGGACAATAGCATATTTATCCAAATAAATTTCATCTACATCATCCATCCGAAGAGTTGAAATATAAGTAAAAGACATTTGCTCAACATCATCAATAAATAGGGCTGGTGAAGAGAGCCCGGAGTTTAAAGAAATAGGATGTCTACTCGTATAAATTGCAGTTTCGGTTGTACTCCTTACGACATAAAAACCTTGACTTTCGAGAAAATCTACTACCATCCGAACCTTAACTCCTGTAGATAAATCATCTACTTTAAACCCTTTTAAAGTTGGATTTCGTCTTTCTCTACTCAGTCTTGGCAATTCTGATTCTACTTGCACTGTATTAAGTAAAATGTGATTCTTATGGAATTTCGGAATGTCTATAGCCTCTTGTGAAAAAGTTTGCTCAGGCAAACAATCCGGTTTGTCCGGAATATTCACCGGCTTATTAAACGACTTATAATTATCTAGAATTCTTACGTATGTTTTTAGCGGAATCTCTTTATTCTTTTCATTTCTCAGAGAAAAATTCACCCACATAGAATCTGCTAACACCAAATTATGGAACTCAAACTCATTGTTTTCATCAATTGAGGCTGCTTCATATAACTTAGCTTCAAGTGAGAATAGAACCACTTTATATTTTGATTTGTCTTTAATTGTTTGATTCAACTTTCCCTTCAAGGCAATTCCTATATCAAAAGTATGAGTCATTTGAGGAAATTGTTCCGCTATTAAAGCATTCCAATCGGTTTTGCTTTTTTGATTTAGAAAGAACAAATCCAGTTCGTATTTCTTTGCTCTAGACCTTTCTGAGAAATAACTTAAATCATAATTACAATTTTCAATGGTATAAGGATTTATCAACAGCGAATTGAAAATATTTCGTTCTGTTTTGAGGTTTTTTGATGCTTCCGGAAGATAGGAAATACTCACTTTAGCAACATCTAAATTCGGATTTTGCTCAGAAATACTCAATTTGGTATTCGTTGGTGCTAAAAAGAAAAGGCGTTCGGCCAAAAGATTAAAATTTTCATCCACTATACGAGCCGTATTCACACCTTCAAATAGCATAGCATTATCCATCGAAAAAGCAATTTCTTCTTTATCCATTACAAATTCATTAATTACCACTTGATGGTTTTGATTGACAATCAAATAATATTTCTGATTCGGATTTATGTTTATTGACTTAATCTTAAAGAGACTCTTAGTATCCGATAAATAACTGATAACCGAGAGCGAAATACCCGAACTCACTTTCGGAAGGTTTTGTGAAAAAACTTTTCCTTTAACGGTAGCCTCAATTCTATAATCGATATTCTCTGGAGTGATTTCAAACTTAGCATATCCATATTTATTGCTAGAAAAAACCATCATTTGGTTGTTGTTAGCATCCAAAACGCTAACATTTTCAACCGGAATTCCTTTTCCATAACAATCGGTTATTTTTACTCCTACCGTATTTGGAGTTCCTTCTAAAAAAACTCCGGACTCCGGATGAACTGTTATGTTTATGTTAGACAAATTCACAGCATTCATCATAGTTTCTCCTTCATCTGAAGAATTAACAATCATTATTTCATAAGTTGAGGATAAGTCTTCTGAGAAATTGTTCATGTAATTGGTATAAAATCTCAAATAATATTTCCCTGATGGCATATTATCCTTGAGTTTTATATTAGTTTGAAAAACACCTTTATAACAAAACAATAGTTTTTTCTCTATCAATGCTTGGTCTTGGTCAAACAGCTCCATAAAAACATTGGTAGTAGCTTCAAATAAGGATTTATTTTGTTGATGATAAACATATCCGTTCAGCCAAATTTGTTCATCGGTGAAATAGATATCTTTATTGAAATGAACATGGATGTTTTCTCTATCTAGAGTATAATATTCCGATAGGAGTTGTTGTATTTTGTTGATTTTTTCTTCAGTATTTTGAGAATAAAGAGCAGCAAGATACAACAGAGACAGAAACAAGAAAAGTTTTTTCATTATAAATCAACAACTTAGCATTAGAAATAAATTCAAATATAAATTTTTTATCTTATTTACAGCCAAAATCTTAGTATCTTTGAAATTAATCTAAAGGTTTAATGCAATGTTACACAAAATAAACCTCCGAAATATTCTTTTTTTAGACATCGAAACAGTGCCGGAAAACGCTAGTTTCCAAGAACTTTCTGAAGAAAAAAAAGAACTCTTTGAACAAAAAACTAAATACCAAAGAAAAGAAGACCAAACTCCCGAAGAGTTTTATGAAAGAGCCGGAATTTGGGCAGAATTTGGCAAAATAATCTGTATTTCTGTCGGATATTTTACGTTCAAAAGCGACATCAGAACCTTTCGGGTAACTTCGTTTTTTGGTGAAGAAAAACAACTTTTGAATGACTTCTGCAATCTACTTAACAATCATTTTAGCAAACCTGAACATCTTTTGTGTGGGCATAATGCTAAAGAATTCGACTTTCCGTTTATAGCAAGACGAATGATTATCAATGGGATAAAAATCCCTGAAAAACTGAATCTGTTTGGTAAAAAACCTTGGGAAGTTGCTCACTTAGACACTTTAGAGCTTTGGAAATTCGGAGATTATAAACATTACACTTCTTTAAAACTACTCACCAATATTTTAAACATTCCTTCCCCTAAAGATGATATCGACGGAAGTCAAGTAGCTGAAGTCTATTATGTCGAGAAAGATATTGACCGAATTATTCGCTATTGCGAAAAAGACGTGATAGCTGTTGCACAGATACTTTTACGACTAAAAAGAGAAGAGATTTTGGACGAAAGCGAAATTATTTCCGTTTAATTCTGACTTAAAACCCTATATTTGCAGATATAAACTAATATTCTTTTTATGAAAAAATTTCTCACTCTCTTAGCTCTTGTGACCATAACACATTTTGGTTTTGCACAAGACAGCTCTGCTTTTAAAGCAGATATTATCCGTTTTTTGGAAATTTCAGGAGCAACTGAACCTATCCGAGGAATCGGAGAGCAAATAAAAATGATGATTCCTGAGGACCGTCACGAAGAATTCACTAAAGATTTTGAATCAACACTTCCTTCTTTGTTTTCTAAAATAGCTGATATTTATATGGCTGAATTCACGCATGATGAAATCAAGCAAATTCTAGCTTTTTATGATTCTGATTTAGGTAAAAAAGTTGCCTCAAAAACTGGTGAACTAATGGAGAAAGCTTCTGTAGCCGGTGAGCAATGGGGCTTAGATCTTCAAATGATCATGTCAAAATACATGGAAAATTAAAGACAAAATAATTTTTGATTTTTTTTATTTTTATTTTACCCCTGCCAATTAAATTTGGCAGGGGTTTTTGTTGTTTTCGCCAAAAAAGAGTACCTTTAACCAGTTTAACACTTAAAAACCACAAAAACTATGATGTCAATTACTTATGTAGTTATCGCTTTAGGAGTATTTCTTCTATTAGCATCCTTTTTTACCGTAAAACAACAGACTTCGGTTGTTGTTGAACGTTTCGGAAGATTCCACAGTATCCGAAATTCGGGTTTACAATTAAAAATTCCGGTTATAGATAGAATTGCAGGAAGAATCAACCTAAGAATCCAACAATTAGACGTAATTATCGAAACCAAAACCAAAGATAACGTATTCGTAAAAATGAAAGTTTCGGTACAGTTTAAAGTACTTCAAGAAAAAGTTTACGAAGCTTTCTATAAACTCGAATATCCTCATGACCAAATCACTTCTTATGTATTTGACGTAGTGAGAGCTGAGGTTCCGAAATTGAAATTAGATGACGTTTTTGAACGTAAAGACGATATTGCTATCGCTGTAAAAAGAGAACTTAATGAGGCCATGACCACTTACGGATACGATATTATCAATACTTTGATTACAGATATTGACCCGGATATTCAGGTGAAAAATGCAATGAACCGAATCAATGCTGCAGATCGTGAAAAAACTGCTGCTGAATACGAAGCGGAAGCTCAAAGAATCCGTATTGTGGCAAAAGCAAAAGCCGAAGCAGAAAGCAAAAGACTTCAAGGGCAAGGTATTGCAGACCAAAGACGTGAAATCGCTAGAGGATTAGTAGAAAGTGTTGACGTTTTGAATAATGTTGGAATCAACTCTCAAGAGGCTTCTGCTTTGATTGTAGTGACACAACACTATGATACGTTGCAGGCCATTGGTTCAGACACAAATTCAAACCTAATTTTGTTGCCAAACTCTCCTCAAGCAGGAAGTGATATGCTCAACAACATGGTAGCCTCATTCACCGCTTCAAACCAAGTTGGAGAAGCGATGAAAAAAGCTGCTAACAGACCTAAAAAACCTAAAAAAGATGATTTCGGAATAGAGAATAATCCGGAAGACGAATAAAAACTATTTGGAATCAGAGAAAGGCTTAAATCAAAAGATTTGAGCTTTTTTGTTATAAAACGATAATATTTGACTAAAAGACATTAAGTCATTACGACTAAAATGATTAAATTTGCCGTTTAAAATTTTAACGATGTTACAGATAGCCCACCTTAGAGAAAATAAAGAAGCTGTAATTAAGGCTCTTGCTAAACGAAATATTGATGCAACTACCTTAGTTGAAACAGCTATTGATTTAGACGAGAAAAGACGTTCGACTCAAGTAGAATTAGACAACACTTTAGCTGAATCAAACAAAATTTCCAAAGATATTGGTGCTTTGATGAAATCAGGAGAAAAAGCCAAAGCAGAAATCCTGAAAGCAAAAACATCTTCGTTAAAAGAAAAAGAAGCTGAACTAAAAGTTAAGCTAAACGAATACGCAAACAAACTTCAAGAAGAGTTATATAAAATCCCAAACACTCCTGCTGATATCGTACCGAACGGAAAAGATGCAGAAGACAACCTGAATGTACATCAAGAAGGAGAAATCCCGACT
>JBEBUB010000124.1:0-6547 GCA_040393445.1 Flavobacterium beibuense | reverse complement strand
CTTGTTTGTGCCTTTGTCTTGATAGATATCAGACACGAAGCACAGAAAATTGATTTGGAATTCATGAGGTATTTAGGCGAAAGCGAAATTCCTTTTTTGATTATTTTCACCAAAGCTGATAAAATCGGGCGTAGCAAAATAAACCATCACATTGCATCCTACAAAAAGCAAATGCAAGCAGACGGCTGGGAAGATATGCCGGAATATTTTGTTACTTCTTCACTTGAAGAGACCGGAAAAGAGCAACTCTTGGAATATATCGATGCTATTAATCAAGAATGGTTTAAAAGTGACCTTTTTTAAATCACAATCCCAACCGGTAACATCTCTTTATAAGAAGGGTTTTTCCTGAAAAAACTAACAATTTTTGAAGCTGTAGGAACTACTTTTAGTTTTTGCTCTCTTATGATTTCGAGTATTTCTCTGAGAAATTCCTGAGTGAATTCCTCATCTGCATTTTCAGGAACACTAAGTTTCGTTAGAAAAATTTTTCTCTCTTGAATAGCATACTCTACAGCATACAAATCATCCTGATGGTGAGTTTCAAACTGTCTTAAAACTGTATTGTCTTTTATATCCATAATCTGCATTTTCTAAAAAACAATGCAAAGGTACGTTTTTTTCTCTTTTTATTTCAAAACAAAGGAAATACACTTATATTTGCTCTCATCATCAAGGGGATGTAGCTCAGTTGGCTAGAGCGTTTGGCTGGCAGCCAAAAGGTCGTGGGTTCGAGCCCCATCTTCTCCACCACAAGACAGATTATTTGTAAGAATTCGACAAATAATCTGTTTTTTTTTATTATAAATCTATCAACTTTAGAACAGAGGTTCTTCACGAAATTAGTTAATTCAAATATTTTCACTATCTTTGCAAAGAATTTATTAACAGGCATCTGCCTCTGCCCTTTCTGAAATAGTCTAAAACAATCTTTTTTTCTCTCTCAGTTTTTGCTTTTTCAGTTGCCACATTTTCTAATCAATAACATATTACAATTATGAACATTTTTGTTGGCAATCTGAATTTTCAGACTACAGAAGCACAATTACAAGACTTATTTTCTTCTTACGGAGAAGTATCATCAGTTAAAATCGTTACCGATAAATTTTCAGGTCGCTCTAGAGGATTTGGATTTATCGAAATGCCTAACCCTGCACAAGGAGAAAAAGCAATTGGCGAACTACACGAATCTACTTTCAACTCTCGTTCGATGGTAGTAAACGAAGCTAAACCAAGAGAAACCAATAGCCGTTACTAAGCTGCTATTTATTTCTTTTTCACATTACAGACTGTCTCTTTTTGAGGCAGTCTCTCTCTTATTTCTCCTTATTTATAATCAAGGAGCCTATCAAAATGTCGGTATCCCGACAAAAAAATACTTATGAATTTTAAAGATTTGAATATTATACCGCCTATTATGAAAGCGGTAGCTCAAGCCGGATATACTCAGGCTACAGAAATACAGCATCAAGCGATTCCTCTTGTCCTGAAAGGGAATGACGTAATTGGTTGTGCACAAACCGGAACCGGTAAAACAGCTTCATTTGCGATACCTGTTTTACAATTATTACATCAAAAACCTGTTTCAGGAAGAAGAGGTATTCGTACCTTAATATTAACTCCAACCCGAGAATTAGCCATTCAGATAGATGAAAATTTCAAAATCTATGGTAAATTTTTACCGTTGAACCATTTGGCTATCTTCGGAGGAGTGCCACAAGGCAAACAAGTAACTGCTATTAAAAAAGGAGTCGATATTCTTATTGCTACTCCGGGAAGGCTTTTAGACCTTATCAATCAAGGGTGTATTCACCTTTCTCAATTAGAAATATTAGTGCTTGATGAAGCAGATCGTATGCTCGATATGGGATTTGTGAATGATGTAAAGAAAATACTTACGAAAATCCCTAGCAAAAGACAAACTTTGTTTTTCTCAGCTACGATGCCTCAAGAAATCAGAAAGTTTGCTCAAACCATTTTGAATCAACCTAAGGAAATCAACGTAACTCCTGTTTCTTCTACGGCTCAAACCGTACAGCAATCAGTTTATTTTGTTGAAAAAAGCGAAAAACTTAACCTTCTGATTGATATTTTAGGAGATCGTTCTATCGAACGTTCGTTGGTTTTTGCCCGTACGAAACACGGAGCTGATAAACTAGTAAAACAATTGGTTAAAACCGGGATTTATGCAGCTGCTATTCACGGAAACAAATCTCAAAATGCCAGACAAAAGGCATTAGCTGATTTCAAAAGTAGCCGAATCAGAGTGCTTATCGCTACAGATATCGCTGCCAGAGGAATTGATATTAACGAATTACCTCACGTGGTAAACTACGAACTTCCTAATGTTCCTGAAACTTACGTTCACCGAATTGGGCGAACAGGTCGTGCTGGTGCTGAAGGCGTAGCTGTTTCTTTTTGTGACAACGAAGAGAAAAAAGACTTGAAAAACATTCAGAAACTTATAGGCTTCAACATGCCTGTAATGACTCGATAAATAAAAATTATAACTATTAATAAAAATAAACTATATGGCAGATTCTTTTTCTAAAAAAGAAAACAACAAGAAAAAAACTAAAAAATTACAGGATAAAACGGCAAGAAGAGAAGACCGAAAAACCAACAACAACAAGGGTAAAAGCCTTGATGACATGATTGTCTATGTTGATGTAAACGGAAACTTCACTTCGACTCCGCCTCATCTTCAAAACAAAGAAGAAGATTTGGCAAAAGCTAAAAAAGCAAAAGAAGAATCAGAAATCAATCCAGAGAAAGTCTATACCGGCATCATCACTTATGTTAGTGATAAAGGTTACGGTTTTATTACCGAAGAAGGTTCTCAGGAAAATGTATTCTTCCATCACGGAGAACTCACTCAACCTATCAACAAACACGACAAGGTGAGTTACCAAAAAGAATCTTCTCCAAAAGGTTTTAGAGCTGTAAACGTAACCAAGAAATAATGCTTCTGTCTAGAATTTATAGACAAAAGCATTAATATTCATACCCGCTCCAACCGAAGCAAAAAGAGCAATATCTCCTTTTTGAAGCTTATGTTGGGGCAATTCTCCATTTAAAATCATCGTCAGTAATGACGGAATTGTAGCCACACTACTGTTTCCTAGTTTATGAATAACCATCGGCATAACATCATTAGGAACAGGAGTGCCATACAACTTATAGAATCGGTTGATAATCGCCTCATCCATCTTTTCATTAGCTTGATGTATGATAATTTTATTGAGTTGTTCGATGGAATATCCACTTTCGTCAAAGCATTTTTTCATCGCTTTCGGAACATTCATCAAAGCAAATTCGTAGATTTTTCGACCATTCATTTTGATATATCGAATGTCAGGACAGCTCTCATTGTTGTATGATTTCCCGAAGTAGAGATAATCTTTTTCTCTTAAAGTAAACGAAGCGGAAAGATGCGATTTTATTCCGGAATCATCATTGCTAAGCTCCAAAATGGCCGCTCCGGCCCCATCGGCATAAATCATACTATCTCTATCGTGAATATCCACCACACGAGAAAGAGCCTCAGCACCAATAACCAGACATCGTTTAGCAATTCCTGCTTTTATAAAAGCATGACCTTGTATCATTCCCTCTATCCAACCCGGACAACCGAACAAAACATCATAAGCCACACAAAAGTTGTTTTCGATTTTCAAAAGATGTTTTACTCTGGCAGCCAAACTCGGAACCATATCTGATTGTATTGTCCCAAACCGAACATCTCCAAAATTATGTGCAAAAATGATATAATCAATTGTTTCCGGATCAATTCCCGAATTTTCTATAGCAGCCTGTGCCGCCAAAAAACCTAAGTCAGAAGTAACTTGTTCGTTTTCTGCATAACGCCTTTCTTCGATACCCGTAATTTCTTTTAGTTTATCAGCAATTGTAGCATTATCTTGTTTTAAAGATTCACCACTTTCGTCTAAAAAATTATAGGTATCAAAAAATAAATTTGTAATCGTTTTAGTAGGAATATAGTTTCCTACACCTATGATTTTACTTGTCATTTCCAAAAATTAAATATTAAGTAAATATACCAATAAAAGAAATGCGATTTACCAAATTAACATATTTATTATATTTTCACAAACAATTCAAAGAGCTTTTTATTTTCGAAAAATTATTTTTTAATTCTTAAAAAACTTTCTATATTTAAACGCTAATTTTGAATCATGCGCTGGACTCTTACTCACACTCCTTCTGAAAAAACAGTAAATGAATTAATAAACTCTCTGTCAGTTGACAAGACTGTTGCTAACCTATTGGTGCAAAGAGGTATCGACACGTTTGAAAAAGCCAGATTATTTTTTCGCCCGACTCTTGAAGATTTACATAATCCGTATCTGATGAAAGATATGGATAAAGCGATTGAACGAATCGAAAAGGCGATTCAAAATAACGAAAACATCCTGATTTATGGAGATTATGATGTGGACGGAACGACTGCAGTTTCGCTTGTGTATTCTTATTTATCTTCTTTTTATCCGAATGTGGCAACCTATATTCCTGACCGATATGACGAAGGTTACGGAATTTCTTTCAAAGGAATTGACTTTGCAGATGACAATGGATTTTCGCTTATCATTGCACTAGATTGTGGTATTAAAGCTCACGAAAAAATCGATTATGCCAAAGCAAAAAGCATTGATTTTATCATTGCCGATCATCATTTACCTGATGACACTATTCCTAATGCAGTAGCAGTTCTTGATCCAAAACGAAACGATTGTCAGTATCCTTACAAAGAGCTTTGTGGTTGCGGAATCGGGTTTAAAATCATACAAGCATTAGCTGAAAAAAGAGGCCAAACTACCCAAGATTTAATTCCGTATTTAGATTTGGTAGCCACAGCCATTGCTGCTGATATTGTTCCGATTACGGGTGAAAACAGAATTTTAGCAAAATTCGGGCTCGAAGTAATCAATTCCAACCCACGAAATGGCATAAAAGCGCTGATTCAAAATCTCAAAAAACAAGAACTCACAATCACGGACGTGGTGTTTATTATCGCTCCGAGAATCAATGCTGCTGGGAGAATTCATCACGGGAATTATGCTGTGAAATTATTAACGGAATTTGATTTAGCTCAAGCAGAAGAGTTTGCAGCCAACATCGAAGCGTTTAATACTGAACGTAAAGATTTAGATAGCTTCATTACCAAAGAAGCTTTGCAGCAAATCATCGAAACCAATCAAGAGAAGATTTACACAACTGTGGTTTTTAGTGAGAATTGGCATAAAGGCGTTATCGGGATTGTAGCTTCTAGACTTATCGAAACTTACTACAAACCAACATTGGTCTTTACAGAAAGTAACGGAAAAATGGTTGCTTCTGCCCGTTCCGTTAAAGGATTTGACATACACGAAGCACTCGAGAAATGCTCGGAATTTATTGAACAATTCGGAGGGCACAAATATGCAGCAGGACTTACTGTTGCTAAAGAAAAGTTTGAGTTATTCAGAGAAAAGTTTGAAGAAGTGGTGAAAAACTCGATTACCGAAGCATCGCTTTCTCCAGAAATTACTATTGACAGCGAAATCAACTTTTCAGACATTACTCCTAAATTTATCCGAATTCTAAAGCAATTCGAACCTTTTGGTCCAGAGAATATGACCCCTATTTTCCTAACTAAAAATGTCACGGATACAGGATATGCAAAAACCCTTGGTAAGGAAGATGAACACCTGAAAATGTTTGTCAAACAAAACGGTTCACAACCTATAGATTGTGTTGGCTTTGGTTTGGGCAAAAAAATAGATGTTGTTCGTGGTTTAAAACCTTTCGAAATGGTTTATTCTCTTGATGAAAATCAGTGGAACGGAAATACAACATTACAACTTAAAGCTAGAGATGTTAGATAGTCTGAATGTCTAAAGTCGAATGTCTTAACGTATAAATTTTAACATTTGACATTAAGACTTTATGACTTTTGGACTTTATGACTTTGGACTCTATGACTTGTTTCCTATTTTCCCTAGATGTGTATCAGTAAACGAGGTGGTATATTTGAGTCCGTACCCCAACATTCTGTCCATAGCCGAGTGAGCAAATAAAATAATTCCTCCTAGTTCAACTATCGAATTATTGAGATAAATTCCTAACAAATAAACCGCTATCGCTACGGCTTTGTGATGAAATAAATTATAGGAATATGCTCCAACTTTATTTCCAAAAGCATAGCCAACCATAGAAACGTCAGGTGATAAAATTAAAACCAAAAACCACCACCATTCAAAATCAAGATTTGAAAAAAGATAAATTCCGAATAAAAATTGAGCGAATTCTTCGAGTTTAAGGCTGTTTTTCATAAGGTGATTTTTTAAATATGTCTAAATTCAATCATAAACGTTACAATATTACAAAACTCCGACAGAGTTTGAAACTCTGTCGGAGTTGAATCTATTCTCTGTTTTCTTAAAAAAACCGTACCTTTGCAGCTTTGAAAATTTCGTATGAAAACTCCAGATATTTCGACTTTAGACCCTAAAAAACACATACTTATCAAAGGTGCAGGACTGCACAA
>JBEBUB010000123.1:0-6561 GCA_040393445.1 Flavobacterium beibuense | reverse complement strand
TACTGGTCTATGGTGTAATGGTAACACAGCTGATTTTGGTTCAGTCGTTCTAGGTTCGAGTCCTAGTAGACCAACAAGAAACCACTTCATTTTTTGAAGTGGTTTTTTTGTTTTTATGCTGTACCTTTGTTCTTTTATCAATCAAGTTGAACACCGAAACTAAAAATACCGAACGTATCATTTTGGGAATCGACCCAGGAACTACCATTATGGGTTTCGGACTGATAAAGGTTATCAATAAAAAAATGGAATTCTTACAGCTCAACGAATTGCAACTTTCTAAATATGATGATCACTACGTAAAGCTTAAAATCATTTTTGAGCGAACCATTGAGCTTATCGATACACATCATCCGGACGAAATAGCCATTGAAGCTCCCTTTTTTGGGAAGAACGTACAGTCGATGCTCAAACTCGGTAGAGCACAGGGTGTGGCTATGGCTGCGGGACTTTCCAGGCAGATTCCTATTACGGAATACGAACCCAAAAAAATAAAAATGGCTATTACTGGAAACGGAAATGCTAGCAAAGAGCAAGTGGCTAAAATGCTTCAGCAACTGCTCTGCCTCAAAGAACTTCCGAAAAACCTAGACAGTACAGACGGTTTGGCAGCAGCTGTTTGTCACTTTTTTAATTCGGGAAAAGTTGTTGCAGGAAAAAGTTATTCCGGTTGGGAGGCCTTCGTCAAACAAAACGAAAAGAGAATTACGAAATAATATAAAAACCTATTGAAATGGATTTGAAAAACGCTCAACTCGAAGTAGATAATTGGATAAAAACCCATGGTGTACGTTATTTTAACGAACTAACCAATATGGCTCAGCTTACTGAAGAAGTAGGCGAAGTAGCTCGAATCATTGCCAGACGTTATGGAGAACAATCTGAAAAAGAAAGTGATAAAGCCAAAGACTTAGGAGAAGAATTGGCAGATGTGGTTTTCGTAGTGTTGTGTTTAGCCAACCAAACCGGTGTGGATTTGCAAGCTGCTTTTGATAAAAAAATGGATGTTAAAACAAAAAGAGACCACGACAGACACCACAACAACGAAAAGTTGAAATAAGTAAAAATAAGAGGCGAAATTTTTCAAGTCGTATTATTAGTGTTATTTTTTTTTAATTTTGTTATGAACCAAAAACAAAAAGCTATGGGATTTCTACAAGAATTTAAAGACTTTGCTGTCAAAGGAAACGTAATTGATATGGCAGTAGGGGTTATTATTGGAGCGGCTTTCGGGAAGATTGTTAGCTCTTTTATCGAAGATGTGATTACTCCCTTACTCCTGAATCCGGCACTCGAAAGAGCAGGATTAGAGTCTATCGAAGATCTTACGATGTGGGGAAGTGTAAAATACGGAATGTTCCTTTCTGCACTTATTAATTTTGTCATCATTGCTTTTATTTTGTTTATGATGATTAAGGGAATCAATAAATTGAAAACTCCGGCACCGGCTCCAGAAGCTCCGGCTGCTCCTGCAGGACCAACTCAAGAAGAACTCTTAGCAGAAATCAGAGATTTATTGAAAAACAAATAATAATTCCAATTCAAAAAAATAGCGACTGCTCGATAATTCGGGCAGTCGTTTTTATTTGTAAATGCTCAAGGCGGAGTTTAACGATGAGAATTCTTGACTGTATTGATTTATTTCGTAATTTAGTCCGTTGGTTTAGGTGAAAAAATATGGGCATAACTACTCCTTTCAGTAAGCAGGACTTGTTTCCTCAAGAAGAAAAACTTGAGGTCATGATGCAAAAGAGCGATTTATTTTTTGGTATTCCGAAAGAAACCGTTTTTCAGGAAAGGCGTATTTGCCTTACTCCCGAAGCGGTTAACACCTTGACTAATAACGGTCACAGAGTACTTCTGGAAGCCGGAGCCGGTATAGGAGCAGACTATACGGATAAAGAATACAGCGAAGCCGGAGCAGAAATCACAACCGATACAAAAAAGGTTTTTTCTTGCCCTATTATCTTGAAAGTTGAGCCACCAACGGAGGAAGAAATCGAGATGATGAACCCGAAAACCTTGCTGATTTCTGCCATACAACTCAAAACCAGAAAAAAACCGTATCTCGAAGCCCTACAAAAAAAGCGAATTACAGCCATCGCTTTTGAATACATCAAAGATTCAGAAGGCTCATACCCGATTGTGAAATCACTTAGCGAAATTGCCGGAACAGCAGCTATTATGATTGCTTCAGAATATCTAGGAAATCACCAATCCGGAAAAGGCTTGCTTTTAGGGAATATCACAGGAATCGCTCCGACTGAAGTCGTGATTCTAGGAGCCGGAACCGTAGCCGAATATGCAGCTAAGACAGCCATAGGCTTAGGGGCGAATGTCAAAATTTTTGACAACTCCATTTCAAAACTCAGACGAGTGCAAAACCAACTCAGCCAACGAGTTTTTACTTCTACTCTACAAGATAAATTGCTTTTGAAAGCCCTCAGACGTTGTGATGTGGTTATCGGAGCCGCAAAAGGCAAAAACAGAACACCTATTTTAGTTTCTGAATCGATGGTCGAATTCATGAAAAAAGGTTCTGTTATTGTTGATGTAAGTATTGATACAGGAGGTTGTTTCGAAACTTCAGAAGTCACAACTCATAACAACCCGACTTTTGTGAAACACGGAGTCATTCATTACGGAGTGCCAAATATTGCTTCTCGTTATTCTAAAACCGCTTCGATATCCATAAGTAATATAATGGTGCCTTATTTGCTTGAAATGGGTGAATTCGGAGGTGTAGAAGCAGCTATCAGATGCAACAACGGTCTCAAAAACGGAATTTATTCCTACCACGGAATCTTGACCAACAAAAAAGTAGCAGATTGGTTTGGGATGCCTTATAGCGAAATTAGTTTGATTGTTTTCTAACCAAGTTTCTGCTGTTAGATTTTGGTGTTTAGAACTGATAACTAACTCCTGATTACTGCCCACTAAAATTCACTATCTTTGCCATCTTAAATAAGAAATATGCAATTCGAATTACTTCAGACCGATAGTCAAAGCAAGGCAAGAGCAGGAAAAATCACTACAGATCACGGAGTTATCGAAACTCCGATTTTTATGCCTGTCGGGACG
Organism: Flavobacterium beibuense; assembly: GCA_040393445.1. Lineage (GTDB taxonomy): Bacteria > Bacteroidota > Bacteroidia > Flavobacteriales > Flavobacteriaceae > Flavobacterium > Flavobacterium beibuense_B. The sequence goes on along the minus strand of JBEBUB010000123.1, from coordinate 3,480 downwards.
GTAGCTTCTGTAAAAGGGGTTCACCAAAGAGAACTGAAACAAGATATCAATCCCGATATTATTCTGGGAAATACCTATCATTTATACCTACGTCCGAAAACTCCGATTTTGGAGCAAGCCGGAGGTCTTCACAAGTTTATGAATTGGGATAGAAACATCCTTACAGATTCTGGAGGCTATCAAGTGTATTCACTTTCTGCTAATCGTAAAATCAAAGAAGAAGGTGTGAAATTCAAATCACATATTGATGGTTCTTATCACTTTTTCTCTCCGGAAAGTGTGATGGAAATTCAACGAACAATTGGAGCGGATATCATCATGGCTTTTGACGAATGTACGCCTTATCCGTGTGATTACAATTATGCTAGACGATCGATGCACATGACTCACAGATGGTTAGACAGATGTATTGCTCACTTGGAAAAAACTCCGTTGAAATACGACTACGACCAAACTTTCTTCCCGATTGTTCAAGGAAGTACCTATAAAGATTTACGCCAACAATCTGCTGAATATATTGCTAATGTTGGTGCTCAAGGAAATGCCATCGGAGGGCTTTCGGTTGGAGAACCGGCTGAAGAAATGTATGCCATGACCGAAGTGGTTTGCGACATACTTCCGAAAGACAAACCAAGATATCTTATGGGGGTGGGGACTCCGATAAATATCTTAGAAAATATCGCTTTAGGTATTGATATGTTTGACTGTGTGATGCCAACTAGAAATGCTAGAAACGGAATGCTTTTCACCTCTGAAGGAATCATCAACATCAAAAATAAAAAGTGGGAAGATGATTTCTCTCCGATAGACCCAATGGGAATCACTTTCGTGGATACAGAATACACAAAAGCTTATTTACGTCACCTTTTTGCAGCGGAGGAGTTTTTAGGTAAACAAATCGCTACGATTCACAACTTAGGATTCTATTTGTGGTTGGTTAGAGAAGCCAGAAAACACATTTTGGAAGGTGATTTTGCAGTTTGGAAAAACCAAATGGTGAAAAAACTCGGGAATCGATTATAGGATATAGCTAACGAATTAGGATTTTTGAGCTAACACAATAAAATCCTAATTCTCATATCACAAATCCTAAATTACTATCTTTGTTGCTTTGGAATCTATATGAAATTAATCGATTGGTACATCCTCAAGCGTTATCTGGTAACTTTCTTTATGATGCTTTTGTTGTTTGCTCCTATAGCAATCATCATTGACATTTCAGAAAAGATCAATAAAATCCTAGCTAACAATGCTCCTCTGGATGAAACGGTGATTTTCTACATCAATTTCACCATCTATTTTGCCAACTTCTTGTTCCCGATATTTCTGTTTTTGTCGATTATTTGGTTTACGTCAAAATTGGCAAACAACACAGAAATTATAGCTATTCTGAGCTCCGGAGTGTCATTTACAAGGTTTTTACGTCCGTATATCATTGGTGCTACGATTATTTCGTTATTTGCTTTGGTGATGAGCTTTTACTTGGTTCCGAATGCCAGTAAGGGTTATAACGAATTCCGTTATACGTATATGCACAAGCATCGAGAAACCCGAGAAAGCAATAACGTTTACAAGCAACTCAACGATACGCAATACATTCACGTAAATAGTTTTAATCCGGCTACCAAAACCGGGTTTGAGTTTTCGCTGGAGACTTTCGACAAAAACAACAAACTCAAAGAAAAAATCCATGCTTCAACCATCAAGTGGAATGAAGCAGACAGCACTTATTCGCTAAGAACCTATTCCAAAAGAACCATTGGCGAATTAGACGATAAATTGATTACTGAAACCAAAAAAGATACGGTTCTAAACTTTGATTTAGACGATTTGACTCCTGTTATTTATATGGCTGAAACCCTTTCGATAGGAGAACTTAATAAGTTTATCGAGAAAGAAAGAGAGAGAGGTTCGAGCAATATTAATACCTATATGGTGGTGAAGCAAAAACGTTTTAGCGTTCCGGTTTCGGCTTTTATTCTGACTGTTATTGCAGTTTCGGTTTCGGCTATGAAGCGTAGAGGTGGAATGGGAATCAATCTGGCCATCGGGATTTTCATTGCTTTTTCGTATGTTTTCTTCGATAAAATGTTCGGAACCTTGGCTGAAAAGTCGAGTATGTCTCCTATTTTGGCCGTATGGTTGCCAAATGTCTTTTTCGCAATTTTAGCTTTATATCTGCTCAGAAATGCCAAGCGTTAAACTCAAAAGTTACCTTCACCTACACTTCATTGTTTTTATATGGGGATTTACGGGTGTTTTAGGAGAACTTATTTCTGTGGGTTCTTTCGAGAAGGTGTGGTACAGAATGTCGATTGCTTTTGCTTTGGTCGGGATTTATGTTTGGTATAAGAAGATTTCGCTCAAAATTCCTCTGAAATTACTACTTGTCTTTATTGTTTGTGGCTTTGTGATTGCGCTACATTGGGTGGCTTTTTTTGAAGCTATTGAAGTTTCGAATGTCTCGGTAACGCTAGCCACGCTTTCTACAGGAGCCTTTTTTGCATCCATACTCGAACCCATTTTTTACAGACGAAAAATCATTGGTTATGAAGTGTTTTTCGGACTTTTAGTAATGCTTGGGCTTTATATCATTTATGATGTAAGCGGAAATTTCCTTTACGGAATAGCTCTTGCTCTTATTGCTGCTTTTCTGTCTGCTTCGTTTTCGATTATCAACGGAAAGTTTGCAGGAAAATATAGCTCATCTTACATCTCTTTTTATCAGATTCTAGGCGGAATTCTCTTCCTAACAGCTTATTTCTTTTTTAAAGGCGAAATGACATCAGACTTTTTTGTGTTAAGTGCAAACGATTGGATTTATCTGCTTATTTTAGGCTCAATCTGTACGGCCTATACCTTTGTAGCCTCAATTGATGTTATGAAACATCTGAGTCCTTATACGGTAATGCTTACTATAAATTTAGAGCCGGTTTATGGAATCATTTTGGCTGTGCTGATTTTCCCTGAAACAGAAAAAATGAGTATGGAATTCTATATTGGGGCAGCTATTATTCTGGTAACCATTTTAGCCAACGGATATTTCAAATTAGCCAGAAAATAATGAGTTTGTTCTACGTTATTATTTAAGTATTTAACCTTGAAATTAGATTATCAAAAATCAAATTATTCTATTCTAATAGCCATTGCTGTGGCTCATTTACTGAATGATTTATTACAGGCAGTGATTCCTGCGATGTATCCGCAATTGGAACAGCGTTATAATCTTTCGATGGCTCAGGTAGGAATAATCACCCTTTGTTTTCAACTTTCAGCTTCGATTTTTCAACCGATGGTTGGTGCTTATACAGACAAACACCCGAAGCCTTATTCACAACTTATCGGAATGTTTTTCTCAGCTATTGGGATTGCCGTTTTGGCGTATGCTCCGAGTTATGGCTGGATTTTGATAGCGGTTACTTTGGTCGGTATAGGTTCTTCTATTTTTCATCCTGAGGCTTCTCGGATTGCTTTTTTTGC
>JBEBUB010000122.1:0-6629 GCA_040393445.1 Flavobacterium beibuense | reverse complement strand
GATTTATATAATTTGTTCTATTTTTTAAATTAAATTTCATAAAACCATATCCTCTGATATTCGTGAATAAAATTTTATCTATGCTCTTCCAATGAATTTTTGTTTTATTCATATGATTAATAAAATATTCATCAGTGATTTCAATAGCAGGTTTTTTGATAATGCTTCTATATAAGTTTCTAATTGAATTAATAATGTTTTTATATAGAATTATAATCATTAATATTCCAATAATAAATCCAAAAGGTTGCTTTTCTATTAAAAAGAGATATACAGTTAAAAATGAAAAACCAAATATTTTAATTAATGAGTCTACCCATAAATGAAGTAAAAAATATGGAAATTGTTTATTCATTTATTTTTTATGGATTAAACGTGTAAGTTTTATAGACAAATCGGTTAAAATAAGTTTTGCATTTCCGTTTCGCTCAATATGATAAACCGCATCCGAGAGTTCTTTATAAATCTCCTGAATGTTATTTCCGTTTACAAAAGGAGCAAATTTTTCTAACGTAAAATTCTCTACATCAGGTTCTAAATAGACCAATTCTTTGGTTTGATAATTTAGCAATAATGCTTGACGGAAAATCTCGATACAATATAACAAAAATTTCTTTTGGGTTTCTTTACCTAGAGAAGCTATGGTTTCACTCCATGTAATAAGCCCTAAAATTGATCCTGGATTTCCTTTGGCTCGAAAAGCCGTTCTCACCCAACTCACAAACCATTCATCAAACGGAAATTCGTTGTCATCATTGAGAATTTCAAGAGCTTTCGTATAACTTCCTTGTGCTTGATAAGCAATTTTTTTCGCTCGACTATCTTCTGTTTGATGGTTCGAAACCAAAGCATCTACAATAGTTTGCTGGCTCAAAGCCCCGAAATTTAAAACCTGACATCTCGAACGTATGGTTTGAATAATATTTTCTTCGTTTTCACTAATCAAAATGAAAAGCGTTTTAGCAGGTGGTTCTTCAATAATTTTCAGAAGTTTGTTTGAAGTAGTAATATTCATTTTATCTGCATTCCAGATAATAAGCACTTTATAACCACCTTCATACGACTTCAAAGCTAAAGTTTTCAAGGTTTCTTGAGCATCATCTACTCTGATTTCACCTTGTTTGTTTAGATGTCCAAGTTTTTTATACCAATCAAAAAGACTTCCGTACGAATTCTCTTTTACGAATTCCCTCCAAAGTGGTAAAAAATCAATACTTCTGGGTTTAGATTTTACATCTTCGGTAGTTACTGTAGGGTAAATAAAATGTAAATCCGGATGCGAAAGCGTATCAAATTTCAGGTTACAAGCCACATTATCATTACCACACAACACATAACGAGCATAAGCAATTGCCATGGGTAAAGTTCCGCTTCCTTCACTGCCTACAAAAAGCTGAGCATGAGGAATTCTTCTGGAATCTGTTGTTTTTGTTAAATGGTTTTTTAGGTAATCTTGACCCAATACATCTTGAAACTTCATAAGGCAAAGATAGCTAATTTGAAAGTGTACTGATTTGAAAATAACCAAATAATTTTTCGACAAAATAAAAAAAGATATGTTAATAAAAAATCAAAACACCCTTGTTTTTAGGCAGTTCGGGTTAAGGTTGTTAACTTTGCAAAAAAAATAAAAAATGATTTCATACGACACCGAACTCCAAAGTAATGTTTATAATTTCTTATTCGAAAAAATTCTGCTACTAGGTGTTAGTGAAAAACTAGCACATGGAATTAATTCTATAGTTTTACTTTTAGCCCTCGGATTAGTATTATACGTAGTCGATTATTTTCTTCGTAAAATTTTTCAGGTAATTGTGATTCGATTTACCCGAAAAAGCAAAACAAAGTTTGATGATTACCTTATCAGAAATAAGGTTCTGAAAAACCTTACTCATTTTATTCCTTTAGTAATTGCCAAACAAACACTCCCGCTTATATTTATTGGCTTTCCGAGATGGACCGAAGCCACTTTATTGATTACTGATATTTTCATTATTCTTACCGTTGGGTTCATCATCAACGGAGTTTTCAAATCATTCAGAGATCACTTTAAAACTCAAAAAGCCTTTGTAGATAAGCCTTTAGACAGCTACATGCAATTGATTACGATTTTGATTTATTTCGTTTGTGGAATTATCATTTTCTCTGAACTTACCGGAAAATCACCTATTGCATTTTTAGTATCACTCGGAGCTGCTTCTGCTATTTTGATGTTGATTTTCAAAGACACTATCTTAGGTTTCGTAGCTAGTATTCAGGTTTCGGCCAATGATATGGTTCGGGTAGGAGATTGGGTAGAAATGCCAAAATATGGAGCAGACGGAGATGTGCTTTCAATCAATCTCAATACGGTTAAAATACGAAACTGGGATAAAACCATAACTACGGTTCCGACCTATGCTTTTATCAACGATTCTTTCAAAAACTGGAGAGGAATGTCTGAATCCGGAGGAAGAAGAATCAAGCGTACGATAAACTTCAAAATCAGTAGTTTCAAATTCTGTGATGAAGAAATGCTCAACCGATTTAAAAAATACAGACTCATCAGAGACTATATTATTGAAAAAGAAAAAGAAATTGCCGAACATAATGCCAAATTAGGTGATGTAGATATGAGCTCGGTAAACATCAGAAGACTTACAAACATTGGGGTTTTTAGAATTTATGCAGACCGTTATATCTCTCAAAAACCAGAAATCCATAAAGAAATGACGGCTATGGTTAGGCAGTTGCAACCAACCTCACAGGGGCTTCCTCTTGAAATTTATTGTTTTACAAAAGATGTTAGATGGGCTTTCCACGAAAAAGTAGCTGCCGACATTTTTGATCATTTGCTTACTGTAGCTTCAGAATTTGATTTAGAGATATTTGAAGAACCTTCAGGCTCTGATTTTGCTAAACTATTAAAGGAATAAACCTATTTCGCCCTAAGGGAATAATTGACTACCTTTGGGCTTTCAATTTTTTATTATGCTGAAAAACGATTTATTTTTGAGAGCCTTAAAAGGCGAATCGGTTGAAAGACCTCCTGTTTGGATGATGCGTCAAGCCGGAAGATACTTACCGGAATTCAGAGCATTGCGTGACAAATATGACTTTTTTACACGTTGTCAAACACCCGAATTAGCTTCAGAAATCACTGTGCAACCCATCAGAATCGTAAAACCCGATGCAGCTATATTGTTTTCGGATATTTTGGTGGTTCCTCAAGCGATGGGAATCGAAGTGTTGATGAAAGAAAGTGTTGGACCGCTAATTCCGAACCCGATTCGTTCTTTTGCTGATGTAGAAAAAGTAATTGTTCCTGATATTGATGAGACTTTAGGCTATGTGATGGATGCTATCAAGCTAACCAAACAAATGCTCGAAGACGAAGTTCCGCTTATTGGTTTTGCAGGTTCTCCTTGGACGATTTTCTGTTATGTAGTTGAAGGAAAAGGTTCAAAAAGCTACGATACAGCCAAAGGATTTTGTTTTTCTCAACCCGAAGCAGCGCACGTTTTATTACAAAAAATCACAGATACAACTATTGCTTACTTAAAGAAAAAAGTTGAAGCAGGATGTAATGCTATTCAGATTTTTGACAGCTGGGGTGGTATGCTTTCTCCTGTTGATTATCAAGAGTTTTCTTGGAAATATATCAATCAAATCGTAGAAGAAATTTCGAAAATTGCTCCGACTATTGTTTTCGGGAAAGGATGTTGGTTTGCTCTAGGCGAAATGGCTCAAAGTAAAGCTTCTGCTCTTGGAGTAGATTGGACTTGTTCAGCTAAAAATGCAAGATATCTTTCAGGAGGAAATATTACCTTGCAAGGAAACTTCGACCCATCGAGATTGCTTTCTCCGATTCCGACCATCAAAAAAATGGTTCATCAGATGATTGATGAATTCGGAAAAGACAAATACATCGTAAACCTTGGCCACGGAATTTTACCAAACATTCCGGTTGATCATGCGAAAGCGTTTGTAGAAGCAGTTAAAGAATATGGGAAATAATCCAAAACGATTCAACGAATAAACAAATACACGATTCAACGACAAAATGAAAGGAGTCCTTTTAGTAAATCTGGGTTCGCCCGATAGCCCGACACCCAAAGACGTAAAACCGTATTTGGATGAATTTTTAATGGATAAATATGTGATTGATTATCCGTATTTATTCCGTGTTTTTTTGGTTCGTGGTATTATTATCGGACTGAGAAAAAGAGCCGAAAAATCCGCTGAAGCTTACCAACAAATTTGGTGGGACGAAGGTTCTCCGCTTATTGTGCTATCAGAGCGTTTACACAAAAAAGTACAAGCTAAAAACGATATGCCAATCGCTTTGGCAATGCGTTACGGAAAACCAAGCATCAAAACCGGACTGACTGAATTACACCAAAAAGGAGTAACAGATGTTTTGGTGTTACCTTTGTATCCACAACATGCTATGGCTTCGACGCAGACTATTACAGAACTGGCGAATAAAATTCAAAAAGAACAGTTTCCAAATATGAAACTGACTCATTTTCCAGCATTTTATAACCGAAAAGAATACATCGTTGCCCAAGCAGAGTCCATCAAAAAACACTTGGGAGATTTTGATTACGAAAAACTTGTTTTCTCGTATCATGGAATTCCGGAAAGACACATCCGAAAATCAGATGTTACCAAAAGCCATTGTAAAATGGATGGACAATGTTGTCAAATCGCGTCAAAAGCACACGAATTTTGTTACCGCCATCAATGTTTTGAAACTACAAGACAAATTGTAAAATATTTGAATTTAGATCAAAACAAAGTAATGAATACATTCCAATCGAGATTATCAGGTGATAAATGGCTTGACCCATATACCGATGTCGAGATTGATAATTTAGCCAAAAATGGCGTTAAAAAAATTGCCGTAGTAACTCCAGCATTCGTATCCGATTGTTTAGAAACACTCGAAGAAATCGGGATGAGAGCCAAAGAAGATTTTATCTCAAACGGTGGAGAAGAATTATTAGCTATTCCTTGTATGAATGAAGACGAACTTTGGATTGATGCACTACACACTTGGATAGAAGACTGGAAAAAATAAAAAAAAAGGCTTTCGTGAGAAAGCCTTTTTTAAAATATTGATTTTAGAAACTTGATGTTTGAACAGTAAATGTTTTTTTGACACTTCCAGTAGCAGTAACATCATTAGCATAAGTAACATCAAATTCCAAGGTATACACATTATCTCCGTGCGAAATTATTTTAACAGGTCCTAAAGGCTGATTCGAATTTTCCATATTTTGATTTTGTGTAACAATAGAATAGTTACTCAACCAAGAGGAATAAGTTCCAGGAACTTGTTCCCAATCATCTTCATCAGAAGAATAAATGCCTTCTATCCCATCAGAAGTTTCATATATAATCCAAAAACTAATAGTTCCTACTTTTCCGGCTGTATTAAGACCTATTAAAGAGATTGTAGTATCAGAAATACCCGCTTCTAAGTCGTTTATAATTTGCAATGCAGCTTGATTTACTTGATACGTTTCGCCATCAAGAGTAAAAGTTTGAGCAGTTGGGGTTTCTGGTCCTCCATCATCGTCAGTAGAAGAGCTACTGTTGTCATCTGAGGAACATGAAGCAAAAAACATTACACTGATAAAAAAGAGAGTCGTTTTGAAAAATTTTGACATGGTTTAAAATAAATTTTGGTTAATAAATGTTTTTAATTGTTTGCAAAAGAAAACAAAATAAAGAACGAATCAAAACTTTACTAAAATAATCTTTAAAAATAGAATATATTATCTGTTTTTTGGCTTGGTCAAAAGTCGTATCTTCGCAGCGTAAAATTTTAAACAAAAATTCATATAAAATGGCAACTGTTTCAAATCAATTCGGAATACAACAAGCTCTAGAGCAATTAGGTATTAAAGAAGTAAACTTAGGAACTTCAACAGGATTAGAAAGTTTCGCAAACGGAAAAATCATAGAATCTTATTCTCCGGTTGACGGAAAATTAATAGCAAAAGTTCAGGCTTCAACAGCAGACGATTACCAAAAAGCAATGCAAAAAGCCTCAGAAGCTTTTGTTTCTTGGAGATTAGTACCTGCTCCGAAAAGAGGAGAAATCGTTAGACAAATGGGTGATGAACTTCGTAAAAACAAAGAAGCTTTAGGAAAACTAGTTTCTTACGAAATGGGAAAATCACTTCAAGAAGGTCTTGGTGAAGTTCAAGAAATGATCGATATCTGTGATTTTGCTGTTGGTTTGTCAAGACAACTTTACGGATTAACAATGCACTCAGAAAGACCAATGCACAGAATGTATGAGCAATGGCACCCAATTGGAGTAGTAGGAATTATCTCTGCTTTTAACTTCCCGGTAGCTGTATGGAGCTGGAATTCAATGATTGCTTGGGTTTGTGGAGACGTTTGTATCTGGAAACCAAGTTCAAAAACGCCACTTTGCGGAATTGCTTGTCAAAATATCATTCAAAAAGTATTAAAAGCGAATAACATTCAAGAAGGTGTTAGCTGCTTAGTTGTTGGAAACGAATCAGGAGATTTAATCAACAACGATAAGAGAATTCCACTTGTATCTTTTACAGGTTCAACAAGAATCGGTCGTCACGTATCAAAAACGGTAGCAGAGCGTTTCGGAAATACAA
>JBEBUB010000121.1:0-6633 GCA_040393445.1 Flavobacterium beibuense | reverse complement strand
TTTCGAGTTCGATAATTTCGTTACAAACTCGCTCCAAAAAATAGCGGTCGTGAGTAACCATAAACAGCGTAATCGGCTCTTTGGCAAAATAATTTTCTAACCATTCAATCATTTCTAAATCCAAATGGTTCGTAGGCTCATCGAGAATCAACAAATCAGGTTTGTTGAGCAAGATGATAGCCAAAGCCAAACGTTTTTTCTGACCTCCCGAAAGGCTTTTTACTTTGAGTTTAAGGTCTTCTAATTTGAGTTTGAAAAGGATTTGTTTGTATTGGGTTTCGAAATCCCAAGCGTTGTGCAAATCCATTTTGTCGAAAGCTTTTTGGTAAGCTTCTTCGTCTTCAGGGTTTTCGAGTGCTTTTTCGTATTGCTCGATAACCTTTAGCACCATATTGTCTGAAGCGAAAATACTTTCTTCGATGGTGAGTTCAGGATTTAGTTTAGGTTCTTGAGAAAGGAAAGCCATTTTGATTTCTTTTCTTATAATCACCTGACCCGAATCAGGCATGTCTTCGCCTGTAATGATTTTCAGTATAGACGTTTTTCCGGTTCCGTTTTTGGCTACAAAAGCGATTTTTTGGTCTTTGTTGATTCCGAACGAAAGGTCTTCAAACAAGACTCTTTCACCATAGGCTTTAGATATATTTTCGACTGAAAGGTAATTCATTTTTGCAGAACAATTAATCATTGAGTGATAATGGTTGCAAAGATAGGTTTTTATAAAAGAAGAGCCGCACAATTGTGCGGCTCGGCTAATCAAATATATGAAATTGGGAAATTAAAAAGTAAGCGTAACGCCAACTAAAAAGTTACGAGTAGCCTGCGGGTAATATCCGGCTCCGTCAATTGTGGTGATTTGGTTTGGGTTACTCCAAGTATCGTCATAGGAATAGAAATATCCGTTTGAAATATACTTTTCGTCCATAATATTGTTGATTAAACCCGAAATAAGAATCGATTCAAAAACTTTATTAGGTTTAATGGTATACGAAACATTCAAATCATTGATGAAATAAGAATCCAGCTTTGAGTTTTTCAAGTCCAGATTACTCATATACTGGCGTCCAACATATTTCGATAATAGTGAAATCTGTAAATCTTCGATAGGAATATAAGTGATGATGTTAGAAAGAATCACATCGGGCGAAAAAGCGATGTTTGTGTTGCCTAAGTTCACCAGCTCTCCATTCCTTTCTGCAAAAAAATCAATGTTTTTGTTCTGACTTACAGCAATATTCGGACGGAAAATGAATTGCTCAGTAGCGATAATAGTAGCATCAGCTTCGATTCCTAAACGGTACGAATCACCCGAATTTTCCCGTACAGGAGCACCGACATCGTTCAAAGCTCCGGTCAATACTAATTGATTTTGATATCTCATGTAATACCCGTTGAGGTTGAGTTTAAAGTTTTCTTTATTCAACCTCCAACCCAATTCAAAATCGTTTAAAGTTTCCGGCTTCGGATTCCCGTTTTCGTAATCGTCACGGTTTGGCTCTCTATTTGCTCTGGCATACGAAAAATAAAGGCTGTTCGTATCGTTTACATAATACGTAATTCCCGCTTTAGGATTAAAGAAATCAAAAGTGTCATCTACCAATCCGGTCTCTTGACCATTGGCTTTATAACCTACGGTTCTGTATTGCATATCAACAAAAACATTCCACTTTTCTGAGATTTTGTAATTGGCTTTTCCGTAGAAATTCACATCGGTCTTAACCGACGAATCAAAATAATACAGATGAGGATAATTCGGAAGAGGTACTTCTCTAGCATACGTAATGTACCCGAAGTGGTCACCTTGGTATTTGTTAAGCCCTCCACCAAGAATTATATTCCAGCTGTTATCGCGATAATTTGCAGAAAATACGGTCCCGTAGAAGTGATTGTCTAACCATTTTTGACGTACGACATTCGAAGATTCAATCAATTCTCCGCCTATAACAACAGGAGCAATTCCATAATCTGATAAATCGTTGTCATTTCTGTAATTTTCATAGAAACCTCTTCCTTTGGTGTAATGAAACGCCAAGTTTGTACTCCACTTGTCAGAAACTTTCTCATTCCAATGCAATTGGTAATGGTCTTGTTTGTAATTGTCGGTTTCGTTTTTATAGAAACCTAAAAAGTTTCCGTCACGGTCGTACATCTCACCCGAAGTGTTGTAAGTTCGGTCATTTTCGAGTTTGTCTAAATCCTCAAGTCCGTTCCAAGCCTGATACGTCACTTGGTCGCCTCCAAAAATCACTCCTTTAATCAATCTTTTTTCGTCTTGATAAGCACCTTGAAGGAAATACGACTTCATATCTACCCAAGCTCTGTCGATGTATCCATCTGATTTGATTTTAGAAATTCTTCCGGACAACTCGAAATGGTCTGCAATTTTTCCGGTTGAGAACCGAACGTTATGCCTCCAAGTATTATAGCTACCAAATGAATTCGAAATTTCTGCACTTGCTTTTTCTTGTACGGCATCCGTAAGTAAGTTGATACTAGCCCCAAAAGCTCCGGCTCCGTTGGTCGAAGTTCCGACTCCTCGTTGCACCTGAATATTCTCTACGGACGAAACCAAATCAGGCATATTTACCCAAAAAGTCCCGTGACTTTCGGAGTCGTTATACGGAATTCCGTTGATGGTAACATTGATTCTGGTGGCATCTGACCCACGAACTCTAATTCCCGAATAACCAATACCGTTTCCGGCATCTGATGTCACCACCACTGATGGTAAATACCCTAAAAGTGTTGGAATGTCTTGACCTAAGTTTCTGGATTTCAATTCTTCTTTACTTACGTTGTTGAAAGTAACCGGAGTGTGTGTTGTGGCTCTCACACCCGTGATTAAGACCTCGTCCAGAATTTCAGGCTTTAGAGTGTCTTGTGGTTGTTGTGCCAGTGCTAAAGCCGGCAATAAACAGGTAGAAAACAGAAGTGTTCTTTGTGTCTTTCGACCTTTGTTTGTGTTTAGGAATAAATTTTTCATCCGTAAATAAATGTTTACGAATAAAAGGGGCATTATTCTTTTGGTTAAATAATTAGTTAAAATGATTTTGAATGAAAACAAAAATAGCGTGCACTCTATGTTTTTGTTATCTTTTCCCTTGGCAGCATTACCTGCCCAGGTTCATTGGGTATAATCTCAGCTCGTTATTTAGAGCACCCCTTTGAGATGGGGCAAAGGTAATGCAAATTCGAAAACAAAAACAAATATATTTTTCGTAATTTTACGGTCTCAAAAAACAGACCCTAATGAATGTAAAAAAACTAGTCCCTCTAGTGTTGGTGGCTATTGTTCTGGCAGCTTCTATTTACGGATATTCGGTTTATAAAAAGATTTTCAGAAATAATACCTCTTTCGATCAGCGAGAAGTTTATGTGCATATTCCTACAGATGCCAATTATTCAGAAGTTCAAGAGATACTCAGCAACTATCTCGAAAACATGGAAAACTTCACCATGGCAGCAGAGAAATCAGGCTATCCTTCGAACATCAAATCAGGTCGTTTTTTGCTTGAAAAAGGAATGAATAATTATGATATTTTGAAGTCTTTACGTTATAATGTTCCTGTAAAACTTACCTACAACAATCAAGAAACGATAGAACACTTTGCAGGCAGAATTGCGCAACAGCTAGAGCCTGACAGCCTTTCGATTCTTCAAGCCATTACAGATAACGACTTTTTAACCGAAAATGGTTTTACTCAAGAAACCGCTTTATGTATGTTTATCCCAAATACGTATGAGTTTTTCTGGGATACTTCGACCTCAAAATTTAGAGAACGAATGGCCAAAGAATACAGAAAGTTCTGGAACGAAGAGCGACTTCAAAAAGCAGAAGCTCTGAATCTTACGCCGCACCAGGTGACTGTTTTGGCTTCTATCGTACATAAAGAAACCGTAAAAGTTGATGAACGACCAAGAGTAGCGGGGGTTTATCTGAACAGATTAAATAAAGGAATGGCTCTTCAAGCAGACCCGACGGTGATTTTTGCTATCAAAAAACATTCGGGAGATTGGGATAGAGTTATCAAACGAGTGATGCATAAAGATACCCAATTTGAATCGCCTTATAATACGTATTTAGTGACAGGGCTTCCTCCGGGGCCTATCGCAATGCCTGATATTTCAGCTATTGATGCGGTTCTGAATCCGGAAAAACACGATTATTTGTACTTTTGTGCTAGTGTAGAACGATTTGGTTATCATGAGTTTGCCAAAACATTAGATCAGCACAATATCAATGCTGCAAAATATCAGCGATGGGTTCGTAAACAAGGATATAATTAATTTGCAGCCTCAGTTTTCTGTAGATTTCGAGCAATTAATAATCATAAATTGTCTAATTATAAATGAATACTCCGATAGGTTTATTTGATTCGGGAGTGGGAGGCACTTCGATTTGGAAGCAGATTCATCATTTGCTCCCAAATGAAGACTTTATTTATTTAGCAGATAGTAAAAATGCTCCTTATGGTCAGAAAACCAAAGACGAGATAATCGAACTTTCGTTTAAAAATACAGAGTTTCTACTCAACCGAAATGCAAAACTTATTGTAGTGGCTTGTAATACGGCAACGACTAATGCTATAAACGAACTTCGTCAAAAATATGACGTTCCTTTTATTGGGATAGAACCTGCTATAAAACCTGCTGCATTACAGTCTAAAGCCAGAAAGGTAGGAGTTTTGGCTACTCAAGGAACTATAACTAGCGAATTGTTTGCCCAAACCAGAGCTAATTTTCCTGAAATTACTTTTGTGGAACAAATCGGTTTTAATTTGGTTCAGCTAATTGAATCCGGAAAAATGGAAAGTGAGCAGATGACCCAGTTACTCAATAATTATTTGCGACCCATGGTTGAACAAGAAATAGATTATTTAGTCTTGGGTTGTACGCATTATCCGTATTTGATTCCTCAGATAAAAAAAATACTGCCTTCCCATATTCAAATTATTGATTCAGGAAAGGCAGTAGCTCAGCAAACTTTTAAAATCTTACAAGAAAAATCACTTTTAAATCTTTCGACAGAAAAAGGAAAAGCATTTTTTTATACGAATTCTGACAAAACAGTGCTCCAGAATTTAATAGGAGATGAATTTCAAGCAGAAGTTGTTGATTTTTAAACTGCAACATTATATTCTCTTAAAGCATCGTTTAATGATGTTTTAAGGTCTGTTGATGGTTTTCTTTTTCCGATAATCAAAGCACAAGGCACTTGATAACTCCCTGCAGGGAATTCTTTAGTATAACTTCCAGGAATCACAACCGAACGTGCAGGCACAATACCTTTGTATTCTACAGGTTCACTTCCGGTAACGTCTATAATTTTTGTAGAAGCCGTAAGCACTACATTAGCTCCTAAAACCGCTTCTTTTTCTACACGAACACCTTCAACAACGATACTTCTAGAACCCAAGAAGGCATTATCTTCGATAATTACCGGAGCCGCTTGTAGTGGTTCCAAAACTCCACCGATTCCAACACCTCCTGAAAGGTGTACATTTTTACCGATTTGAGCACAGCTACCCACTGTTGCCCAAGTGTCAACCATGGTTCCTGCATCTACATAAGCACCAATATTCACATAACTAGGCATCATAATTACCCCACTTGAGATGTATGCTCCATGTCTGGCCACTGCATTCGGAACCACACGAATTCCTTTTTCGGCATAACCTCTTTTCAGAGGCATTTTGTCGTGATATTCAAAGATTCCGGCTTCCAGCGTTTCCATTTTTTGGATTGGAAAATACATTACTACAGCTTTTTTCACCCATTCGTTTACTTGCCATCCGTCATTAGTTGGTTCTGCAACTCGAAGTTTTCCTGAATCGAGAAGTTCGATTACTTCTCTAATAGCATTTTGAGTTTCGGACTCTTGTAATAAAGCTCTGTTTTCCCAAGCCTGTTCTATGATGTTTTGTAGTGAATTCATTGTATTATCGTTTTTTGCAAAAGTAAGGTTATTTTTAGACAAAACGATTATGAAAGTAGCTCAGGCTACTTTAAAACTCCAATAAAAAAAGGAGCTATTATCTAGCTCCTTGTAATATATGATGTAAAGTTTTAGGCTTCTTGTTTTTTATACTTTCTCGAAAGCAAATAAATTCCTGTCGCTGCTCCTGCCATCAGAAGGTATACCAAACCGAAATCAATGCTTGCCTCATCATCTCCCGGAGGGTTGGCCGGACTTGGCGGAGGTGGCATAATTGGGTTATTGGTAGGGTTATTTAGCGGATTTGGAACTCCATTTGCCTGAACCATGCTCGTTCCAAAAAGAAACAGAGCTACATATATTGAGTTTAAAATCTTATTTTTCATAATGCTTGTGTTTATTATTAATAAATATCACTTCTTAATTCTGCACTTTTTTGGTTAATACATCACCATGAGCAGTAGTTATCTTCACAATCAATACTTGATTAGCATCTATTCTTGCAATCGTATGAGTTGTGCCTTCTGCAGCAGAAGCATACACCGTTCTACCCAACATATCGAATACTTGAACAGACTTCATATCAAACCCTTGCGTCATGATTTGGAACTGACCCGCTTGTTTGAAAACAATCCAGTTGTTATCTAAGTTTGGCGTGTCAACACTCATTGTTGTTTGGTAAACTACCTCAAAACGAG
>JBEBUB010000120.1:0-6675 GCA_040393445.1 Flavobacterium beibuense | reverse complement strand
GTTGAGAGGTTGACAATATTACAGTCTGAATCTGTGATATAAATCATTCCTTTAGGAGTCATTGCCATAGTGTGGATGTTGTCTCCGGTTTTCATCGGTTTTTTGAAAAGAGGTTTTCCATCAAAAGCTATTTTGTTGATTCCTCCGCTCTGAATTCCGAATAAGATTCCGTCATCCATAATGTAAAAGTGTTGAACAAGCCCTTTGGTTTTTGGAGCTTTTTCCCATAAATCTGAACCGTCATTAGCGGCTAGAAATGCAATATTTGATTCCGGACTTTTTGAGTCTAATTCGTCACTTACACAAGCCAAACCGTTAGACAAAATCTGAAAACGAGTTACGATTCCTTTTACCTTACGTTCTTTTTCCCATAGTTTTTGCCCTGAGCTACTGATTTTGTGAATACGTGTGTTGGAGCCTTTGGTTTCAAAAGCATAGATTTCTTTTCCTGATTCGTCTGCCGTTACCCATGAGATTTTATCGACATCTTTGTTTTCCCATACCACAGTACCTTTATCAATATCGATTCTGAGAAGGCTTTTTTCGGTTCCAACCAATAGACCTCCGTCAATAATTACAGGAGTGGTGAGAAACTGCTGCCCCATACTGTTTTTAAATGGTACGATTCCCACTTCTTTTCCGTCAAGTAGGTCATACACTCCAACAGCTACTCCTTTTTCTTTGTGTACCCCTGAAATAACCAGTTTATTTTCAGGTAACATCACATCTGCACGATGCGTAAATCTCCAGTTATTGTCTTCTGTAGCAAAGAGTTTTTTTCCGGAGATATAATCTATTACCGCTTTTTTAGAGCTCATTAATCCGCCTTCGTTGATAATCACATAAGGAGACATCGGGATGAAATCAAGTTCTTCGGGTTTTATTTTTCCGTAGTCTGAAAAGTTAAAATGTGGTTTGCTTTCTCCGGGTTTAATTCCGCTAAGACCTCCTGAGCCTGCCACAACCAAAACTCCTGTATCTGTCAGTTTCATAAAGCTGATTTTCCCTCCCATATCATAGGAATACTGCGGAGTTTCTGCCTTTTGTGCAAAGAGCACAGAAGAGCACATCAGCCAAGCTAAAAGTATATTTTTCTTTTTCATGATTCTTGCGTTTTAATTTTAGGAAATTGTGTTGAAAATAAACCCGACAATCTTTTAGAGAAAACTGCCGGGTTCCAACTGTAATGAAAAAAACTACTCTCTATTTTTAATTAGACGATTGTCATCAAGAGTTAAAAATTAACATTAAAAGAACCGTTTGTAATATTCTTTATATCATCTCCTTCAGTTCTTTTAGCTTTGAAGTGGAATGTTCCTTTAATATAGTCTCCCTCAACATATTCTGAAACTTTAATTTCTCCTACTTCCTCATCAGTATAAGGAGCAAACCAAGTATTAGTTTCTGGTGCCATGGGGTTTGATAAGTCTACCTCTGTTTCAACATAAGACGCATTGGCCGCAAGAAACTCAAGATCATCCCCCCCTATTTTATATGTTCCTACCCCTTCAAACCCCATTAGGTTAAATACAAAAGCCTTACTAGAAGTTCCCCCTGTATTTCCTTGCATTTGTAATACGGTTCCCACTTGCGTGGCAAATGTTACCATTTCTAAAGTAGTTACAGATGTTCCGTCCACCTTAGCTGTAATAGTACCCTCTGCAGCAGAACCACCTCCGCCTCCGTCATCACTACTGCTGCATGACAGAGCAAATGATGAAATAACTGTTGCTATAAACAGTAGTCTGATTTTTTTAATTGATGTTTTCATTTTTCTTTAGTTTTAGTTAATAAGCAGTTATAAATGTTTAGGGCAAAGATATTTTCAGCACAAAAGCTAAACAATAGGGCAAATGACGTATTTTATTGGCAATAAACTTTTTGAAATTAAAATATAAACCCAATAAAAACTCACTTCACGAAAGGAGAAACGGACTAATTGTTGATATGTTTGTAAATAAAAATACGAAAAACATTTTCCTCTCGTTACTCTTTAAGAGTAACTTTGAGAGAGTCTAACAGAAAGAAAAATTATGAACAGATTGCAGCTTGCATTTTTAACCTTCCTCTTCGGAATATCTACATTAACAGCCCAACAGTCAATATCTTACACTAACGAAACTTCAGATTTTGACAGAGCAGTTGCCTTGTATAAAGAAAAACAGTATCAGGCAGCCCGAATTATTTTCGAAAAAGTACAAAACAAAACTTCGGAGACAGAAATCAAAAGTGATTGTGCTTATTATATTGCTAACTGCGCTATAAAGCTCAATCAAGCCGGAGCAGAAAACCTGATGGAAAAATTTGTTGAAGATTACCCGACAAGCATCAAACGCAATGATGCTTACTTAGAGGTTGGACAGCATTATTTTGAGCAAGGCGATTATGCTAAATCACTCGAATGGCTCGATAAAGCAGACCACGGACATCTTTCGGGAGAAGAAAAAGACAGATACAACTTCCAGAGAGGTTATGTGGCTTTTGTCAACAAAGACAAAAAACAGGCTGAGAAATACTTCAATTCGGTTGTGAAGTCTGAAAAATATGGTGCTCAAGCGAAATATTATTTAGGGTATTTGGCTTATGAAGGTGATGACTATACGAAAGCTACGAAACTCTTTAACGAAGTTTCTGAGCAAGATCAATACAAAGGAAAGTTGTCATATTACCAAGCGGATATGAGCTTCAAGACAGGTGATTTCCAAAAAGCTATCGAACAAGGAAAAGCACAGTTGACAAAATCAAATGCTCAAGAAAAATCTGAAATCAACAAGATCATCGGAGAGAGTTATTTCAATCTTGGTCAGTATGCTGAGGCGATTCCGTACTTAACCGAATATAGGGGTAAACAAGGCAAGTGGAGTAATACCGATTTCTATCAATTAGGGTATGCTTACTACAAACAAAACGATTACGAAAATGCCATAGCACAATTCAACAAAATCATTAGCGGAAATGATGCTGTGGCTCAAAACGCTTATTACCACTTAGGCGAAAGCTACCTTAAAACCGACAGAAAACAACAAGCTCTGAATGCCTTCAAAATTGCTTCTGAAATGAATTTCGAACCAAAAATTCAAGAAGATGCTTATTTGAACTATGCGAAATTGAGCTACGAAATCGGGAATAATTATCAAAGTATTCCGAGTGTTTTGGCTGGTTTTATCGAAAAATATCCGAATAATCCGAACAAACAGGAAATCGAAAACCTGCTTATCAACTCGTATATCACCTCTAAAAACTACAAAGAAGCACTTGTTCTATTAGAGAAAAACAAAAATTTCTCAAACAGAGATGCCTATCAAAAAGTAACTTTCTATAGAGGTTGGGAGCTGTATGCAGACGGAAACTATCAAGAAGCTTTGAATTTTTTCAAAAAGTCTATCGCTGAACCGGCAGACCAAAAATTTGTAGCTAGAGCTACGTTTTGGAAAGGTGAAACCGAATATGTATTGAGCAACTTCAAAGAGGCTTTGCTCAGCTTCAAACAATTCGAAGGAAGCAGTGTAGCTACTCAAACGCCTGAGTATAAAAACTTAAATTACAACTTGGGTTACGCTTATTTCAAGCTTAAAGAATACGACAAAGCGATTGAGTACTTCCAAAATTATACTGAAAAAGAAAAGACGGACAAAGTTCGTTTGAACGATGCTTATTTGAGATTGGGTGACGGAAATTTCGTTACCGGAAAATATTGGGTAGCGATGGAAACCTACAACAAAGCTATCGAAATGAAAGGTGCTGATGCTGATTATGCTTCCTATCAAAAAGCGATTAGCTACGGCTTTGTAGATAGAAATCCACGAAAAATTGAAGATTTAGAAGCTTTCCTTACTAAATTCCCGAAATCACAATATCGGGATGATGCGATGTTTGAACTTGGAAATACTTATACGAACACAGGAAATTCAGCGAAAGCGATTCAGACTTATGACAAACTTGTGGTGGAATACCCAACTAGCAGTTATGTTCCGAAAGCAATTTTAAGACAAGGTTTGATTCATTACAATGCTCAAAAAGATGATTTGGCTTTGGTAAAATTCAAAAAAGTAGCAGCAGATTTCCCGAATTCTCCGGAAGCGCTCGAAGCCGTATCTACCGCTCGTTTGATTTATGTAGATAGCGGAAATACAGACGAATATGCAGCTTGGGTAAAAACACTTAATTACATCGAAGTCTCTGATTCTGATTTGGATAACACCGCTTATGAAGCAGCCGAAAAACAATATTTGCAAAACAACAAACAAGCTGCTATTTCAGGATTCACAAGCTATTTGAGCAAATTCCCGAAAGGGTTGCATTCGCTTAAAGCGGAATTCTATTTGGCTGAAATGTATTTTGCAGACAACTTGCCAAACATGGCTCAACCGAATTACGAAAAGGTTCTCAATCGTTCTCGAAACGAATTCACCGAGCAATCTTTGGTTCGCCTTTGTGCGATTCACTTGAAAAAAGAGGATTTCCAAAATGCGATTCCGGTTTTGAAGCGTTTAGAGAGCGAAGCAGAGTTTCCTCAAAACGTGACTTATGCTCAAGCCAACTTGATGAGGTCTTACTATAACATCGAAGATTTTGCCAACACAGTTGTTTATGCTGAAAAAGTATTGGCAAACGAAAAAACAGACAATAAAGTAAAAAGTGATGCTCAGATTATGATTGCCCGTTCGGCTTTCAAAACCGGAGACGAAGCCAAAGCTAAAACAGCTTATAAAAACTTAGAGAAAATCGCTCAAGGCGAATTGGCTGCGGAGGCACTTTACTATGATGCTTATTTCAAAAACAAAGAGAAAAAATATGAGGATTCCAACAAGGCTGTTCAAACTTTGACAAAAGATTACTCAGGATATAAATATTTTGGGGTAAAAGGTTTGGTGCTGATGGCTAAGAACTTCTATGCCTTAAAAGACAGCTTCCAAGCTACGCATATTTTGGAAAGTGTTATCAAAAACTTCACGGAATATCCGGATGTTATCGAGGAAGCTCAAACTCAGCTAGACCTGATAAAATCTGAAGAAGCCAAAAGAAATTCATCTATCGAAAATTAATAGAAAACAGAAAAATGAACAGAATACTCACCATATCAGCCCTAGTTTTTTCACTAACAGCCCTAGCTCAGAAAACCGATAGTTCTATTGGTTCTCAGGTCGTAAATGTGGTCGGGACTTATACTCCGACCATCTCTGATGCCTTTAAAGTAAAAGAAACGCCTTCGTTTGAAGAAGAAACCGTTTCAGAAAAACAACCTATCAATTATTCGATTACTTCTTATCCGGTAGCTTCGACTTTCGTTCCTGAAAAAGGAAAAGCCGCTTCGGTTGAAAAAGGAAAAAAAGACAAGTTTTTCAATAATTATGCTTCGCTTGGCTTCGGAAATTACGGAACCTTGCTTGGCGAACTTTATGTAACCCACAATTTCGATTCTAACCGTTATTTGGGAGCTTTTCTAAAACATCATTCGTCTCAAGGAGGCTTGAAAGATGTGATTCTGGATGACTTTTTCTATGACACCGGACTTGATTTAACTTATGCCGAGCAACAAAAAGAATATTCTTGGAATGGAGACATCGGTTTCCAAAATCAAGTATATAACTACTACGGCCTGCCTTTGGAAATTTTTGATGAAGCAACTATTAAAACCATAGACGAACAGCAAACTTATAACTCTTTTTACCTTGGCGGAAAGCTAACCATGAACGAAAGTATCTTTAACGGAGCTGAAGTTTTCTACAGACACTTTTCGGATGCTTTCAACAGCAAAGAAAATCGTTTTTGGGTTAAGCCAACGTTTGACGTAGAAATCGCTGCTACCAAAGTGAAAGTTGATGTAGTGGCAGATTACGTAGGAACTAATTTCGATACTGACTATTTTGCTAATGTTGGTGAAATGAAATCTTCTTATTTCAACTTAGGCATTCAGCCAAGTTTTATTTATCAGCAAGAAGATTTAGCGGTTAAAATTGGGGTAGGATTATTCTATAGCATGGGTAAATTTATGGATGACACCGACAACAAAATATTTTTGTATCCACAGGCTCAAGCTTCTTATAATGTAGTGGGCGATTTAATGATTGCTTATGCTGGTTTGGAAGGAAGTTTACATCAAAATTCGTATGCTGATTTCGTAAGTGAAAATCCGTTTATCTCTCCTACGCAAATGATTGCTCCAACCGAAAAACAATATGATTTGTATGTAGGTTTGAAAGGAAAATTAGCCAACAACGTGGCTTATAACATCAGAGGTTCTTATGCTAGCGAAAAAGGTAAACCATTGTTTGTTACTAATCCTACGAATGCGGATGCTAATACTGAAGGCTATTCGTTCGGGAACTCACTTTCTGTGATGTATGACAAAGTGCAAACCGTTAGTTTCTTCGGAGAATTAAAAACAGATATTACAAAGACTATTTCGGTAAACTTAAACGCCACTTTCAACAGTTACAACACCGATACTCAAGAAGAAGCTTGGCATTTACCGAGTATAAAATTTGGGGCCGGAGCGGAAGCTGCTGTTACGGATAAACTCTCTATCAACACCAATATTTATTATGTTGGCGAAAGAAAAGCATTGGATTTCATCACTGATGAAGTTACGACTCAGCTAATGCCTACAACTGTGAATTTGGATGGATATTTGGATGTAAACCTAGGAATCAACTACAAATACAACGAAAGATT
>JBEBUB010000119.1:0-6684 GCA_040393445.1 Flavobacterium beibuense | reverse complement strand
GATTTGCTTTAAAGAATTATCTGGAGGGTTCGCTAGCTGGAGATATTTACGCTTTAAAAGAACTCCGTTTGGTAATTTGCAGAAACGAAGATAACCAGCCTTTAGGTTTTATCGATTTGTTTGATTTCGACCCAAAGAACAAAAGGGCAGGAGTCGCTATAGTGATAGAGAATAAACAGAATCGAGGTCAAGGCTTGGGCTCAGAAGCTTTAGAATTGCTTATAGACTATGCTTTTTCGGTTATAGACTTACATCAACTCTATGCTAATATTCTTTCGGATAACACAGCAAGTATTAGTTTGTTTCAAAAGTACGAATTCAAACAGGTAGGAGTAAAGCGAGATTGGCATTTCGAAAACGGAAATTTCAAAGATGAGATTCTTTTTCAACTCATAAAAAAATAATACCAAAATAAAACGGCTTCCAGATAAGGAAGCCGTTCTTGTTATAAGAAGTGATAGATTTATAATTGAATGATAGAATCTTCGCTGAGGCTAAGTTCGCTCATCACAGCATTGATGTCTTCTACGTTAACTTGAGTAGAGAAATAACCCGGAACAATCACAATTCTGAAAATTTTGTTCATTCTCCAAGAACTATCGAGTGTCATTAGGTCAAAAGTAGCATCCATAAAGATACTAAAATCATGTTGTGTAAAGTCGAAATTATATTGCATAATTCCTTGATTAAACGTATAAACCTGAGGCAATAGCTTCCAGATATCCACTCCGTTATTAACTCCTGATAGTTCATATACCAACATCACATCAGATGCATAAATCGAAGGATTCAAATCATAAAAAACTTGAAAGTTATTTGATGGCGTAAAGTTAGCCGTAACCTCAAACACTTCACTTATAGTATCAGGACCTGAAGGACCTTGCGGACCCTGAGGGCCTCTAGGACCTTCACAACTCAACGTAAAAATGGCCATCACAGCCAAGACAAAAACAGAGCAAAACTTTTTCATAATAGTAGTATTTTAGATTTCCTAAACCAGCCAAAACAACAATCAAGCCATTTTTTGGTTTACCGATTTTTAGTGGTAAGAAATTACTCTTCTAGTTTGATTTCAAACATTTTATCCCAGTTTTTTCCGGTGATAAAAAGCGTTTTCGTATCAGGGTTGTAGGCGATTCCGTTCAATACATCCAACTTTTGGTGTTGGGTTACTTGAGAACGTAAACCTGAAAAATCGATAACATTCTCTACAGCTCCGGTTTTTGGGTCGATAATCGCTATAGCATCTTTGGTATAGATGTTCGCAAATATTTTTCCGTTTACCCATTCCATTTCATTCACTCCCGGAATTTTCGTAAGAGCGGTGTAAACGTTGATATGGTCGATTTCCTCAAGCGTTTCAGGATCTAAGATGTAGATAGTTTCGGTTCCGTCAGAGAAATAAAGTTTTTCGCCATCATTACACAATCCCCAACCTTCAACATTTTTGAAGTAATTGAAAGTTTTTTCTTGTTCTAATGTCTCAGGGTTATAAATAAAACCTGTATTTTCTCTCCAAGTGAGTTGATAAGCTTTTCCGTTTAAAATCGTAAGTCCCTCTCCGAAATATTTACTTTCTAAGTCTTTTTTAGAGAGTACTTCGCCTGTTTTGTGATTCGTTTTTCGGATAGACGAACGGTTGTAATGCCCTGTCGATTCATATAAAATTCCGTTATGGAACTCCAAACCTTGAGTGTAGGCCTGAATATCGTGAGGGTAAGTGTTCAGGATTGAATAAGTAAGCAATTTAGGCTCGATGCTCGAAACCACCTCGATAGACGTATTTATTTCTTGAGTTTTGCCTCCGAAGTAAACCAAACCTTTCAATGATTTCTTACCAAACCTTTCGTTTTCTAGTTTGTATTCGAGTTTAGAATTTCCTTTAACCGAAGCTATACGGCTGTCGTTTAGATAATAAACTACAGAGTCGATTGTTTTGTTTTTTTCGTTTAACACCTCAAGCGAAATAGTTTCCGTTGATTTATGATGTTGTTTTAGGTGAGCTGTGTTGAACTTAAAACTAGGTGTTTCGTCTTCACAAGAAAAAAATAAAGTGCTTAAAGCAAAGAGTATAAATAAATTGCGATTTTTCATGATTTATTCTAGGTATATTGTTTTAGTGGAATGCTTGCAAAGATAGAAAATTATCGTACCTTTGCAAAAGGCAAGTCCTGTACGACCAGCTCCTGCAGAATCCTCCAGGGTGGGAACACAGCAAAGGTATGTGGTTGTAGCGGTGCGATGCAGTAAGCTTGCCTTTTTTTACTGAAATAACAGATGATAAAGATATATTAAGGTTGCTCAAAAGGCAACCTTTTTTGTATTTTAGCTTTTTTAAAAACCAAAGCAATGTCTCAAAAAATAGTCTTTATAACAGGTGCTTCTTCCGGAATAGGGAAAGCCATTGGCGAATACTTACACGATAAAAACTATATAGTTTACGGAACCAGTCGTAATCCTGAAAAGTATCCGAATTCTAAAATCAAACTTCTTGCCCTTGATGTGACCGATGTGGCTTCTATCCAAAACGCTATAGAACAAGTCTTGCTTCAAGAAAACCGAATCGATGTGTTGATTAACAATGCAGGAGCCGGAATTACAGGAGCTTTGGAAGAGATTCCCACTACAGAGATTAAGCGAAATTTTGAGACCAATTTTTTTGGACCGATTGAGGTGATGAAAGCCGTTTTACCTCAAATGAGAAAGCAAAAGTCAGGACTTATTATCAATATTACTTCCATAGCCGGCTATATGGGATTGCCTTACCGAAGTGTCTATTCGGCTTCAAAAGGAGCTTTAGAGCTGATCACCGAAGCCTTGCGAATGGAAGTAAAACAATTTGGTATTGAAGTGACCAACGTCGCTCCCGGAGATTTTGCGACCAATATTGTTCGAGGACGTTATCATGCTCCGCTCATTCAAGGTTCAGATTATGAGGCTTCATACGGAAAAACGTTAGACCTGATGAACACTCACGTAGATTCAGGAAGCAACCCTATCGAGATGGCAGAAGCGGTTTACAAGATTATCAATACCCCAAAACCGAAGATTCACTACAAAGTTGGGGCTTTCTTACAAAAATTCTCTATTGTTCTAAAACGAGTATTACCGGATAAGATGTACGAAAAGATGCTAATGAACCACTATAAATTATAAGGTTCAAGCATCGAATAAATCGCAAAAGTACCTAACCAATGTCCGCCTTCATACGAATCCGAAATAAGATTCGGTAAGGAGTATTCGATGTGCTTATTAGCCAAGTCAATCAAATGGCTATAATTATCTGATTTTTGAGCAATAGTCTTTAAGCACCATGCTCTACTGAAGTTGAGTCCGTCAAGGTGAACGAGTTTTCCGTCTGTTCGGTCTGAAACTTTGGCAGGTTCCAACGAGAAGTTTTTGTCTTGAAGTTGAGGCAAGAATCCGTTTAGCCATTTCTCAAATTCGGTTTGTTCTAGAATTTTGCTCATCAAACAAGCTTCTTCCAAACAAGGCGATAAAAAGTCATAACCACTCGGTTCCCACGAAATTGGGCAATTTTGGTCTTCCATATAATACGCTTTGGCTCTTTGGGCAATGGCTTCTTTGAGCGCTCCATTCTTCAAAGAAACAGCATAATCATAAGCCAGCGAAAGCCCGAAAGCCGTGTTGGAATGTTCTCCCACTCGAATCGGATAAACCAATTTCGGGAGGAATTCGATATACTTTTCAACCATTAAATCCGTCAAAGGTTGCAGGTTAGCTTCTAAAGCTTTTAGTCGAGGTTCATTAGAAAAATGCAAAGCTTCCGAGAGTTTCAAAAGCCAAGCCCAACCATAAGTTCGCTCAAACGAAAGGTTATTTTTATCCTGAAAAAAAGCAATTTCGATTGCAATGTTCTCAGGTGTCAAATGCTTTTCCAATGAAGTAATTATTTCTTCTTTATGATTGATTGTAGGGAATTTATTGACTAATTCCACTAGTGACCAATGCCCATGCACAGCCGAATGCCAATCAAAACAACCATAAAAAGCAGGACGAAGTTCAAACGGTGTTTTCAGGTCTTCATGACTCCCTATAACTTGCCCGAGTTTATTCGGATATTCTTGAGTAATGCAATGTAGTGGGAGCTTCACTAAAGTATTGGCTTGACTCAAATCAAGAGCTAATATTTTCGAATTTGTTTCTTTTTCCGCTTTTTGACAGCCTAAAAAAAGCAATAAACCAACTAAAAACACTATTTTTTGCATAACCGAAATTTTTAATGCTAAGTTAATATAAATTGCTAGCTAAATGGGAGAACGTAGGATTTTTTTTGTAAATTCGTTGCAACGATGTTTTAATTAAATTAGAAAAAGCTTGAACGAAAGAATTATAGAACTCAATGTAGCGCCCGAAGAATTTTGGGGCATGAAAGATATCCATTTAGAAACCTTGAAGCAGTTATTCCCAAAGCTGAAAATCGTAGCACGAGGGAATACGGTAAAGGCTTTCGGTGAAAAAGAAATTTTAGACGAATTCGAGAAACAGTTTCAGAGGCTGGTTGTGCATTTCACTCGTTTTAATAGTATAGATACTAATGTAATCGAACGCATTGTTCAGAGCGATGCTCATGTTGATAAAAAGTTCCACAAACACGATGATGTTTTGGTTCACGGAGTGGGAGGGAAGCTCGTAAAACCGCTTACGCCTAATCAACAACTCATGGTCGAAGCCATCGAGAAAAACGATATGATTTTTGCCGTAGGTCCAGCAGGAACCGGAAAAACTTATACGGGTGTGGCTTTGGCCGTTAAAGCTCTGAAAGAAAAACAAGTGAAACGTATCATCCTGACTCGTCCGGCTGTTGAAGCTGGTGAGAATTTGGGTTTCTTACCAGGAGATATGAAAGAGAAGCTAGACCCTTATATGCAACCGCTTTATGATGCCCTTCGGGATATGATTCCGTTTGAGAAGTTGGATGATTATATCCAAAAAGGGATTATACAAATTGCTCCGCTTGCTTTTATGAGAGGTCGAACCTTGGACAATGCTTTCGTAATTCTCGATGAGGCTCAAAACACGACGCATTCTCAAATGAAGATGTTTTTGACTCGTATGGGGAAAAACGCCAAATTTGTTATCACAGGTGATCCGGGTCAAGTCGATTTACCTCGAAGAACCTTATCAGGGCTTAAAGAAGCTATTCTAGTATTGAAAAACGTTGAAGGTATTAAGGTGATTTATTTGGATGATAAAGATGTGGTGAGACACAGATTAGTTAAGAAAATTATTGCGGCTTATAAGAGTATCGAAAATCAAGATTAAAGGTTATTTATAAAAAGTTAGCCACCAATTTCACTAGAAAATTGGTGGCTATTTTTATGGTAAGAATATGATTAAGCGTGAATAGCTCTGTTATCTGTAGCGGCTAAAGCAGCTTCTTTAATTGCTTCTGAGAATGTTGGGTGTGCCCATGACATTCTTGACAAATCCTCAGCCGAAGCACGGAATTCCATAGCGGTAACTCCTTCTGCAATCAAATCTGCAGCACGAGCCCCGATGATGTGCATCCCTAAGATTTCGTCTGTTTTCTTATCAGCTAAGATTTTTACGAATCCGTCAGTATCCATACTAGCACGAGCTCTACCAAGAGCACGGAAGTTGAATGTTCCAGCTTTGTATTCGATTCCGTCTGCTTTTAGTTGCTCTTCGGTTTTACCTACTCCGGCAACTTCTGGCCAAGTGTAAACTACACCAGGAATCAGGTTATAATTGATATGAGGTTTTTGACCTGCGATGGTTTCTGCTACAAATACTCCTTCTTCTTCCGCTTTGTGAGCCAGCATTGCTCCTCTAATTACATCTCCCACAGCATAAATATTCGGAACATTGGTTTGCAAGTGGTCGTTCACTTCAATTTGTCCTCTTTCAGTGATTTTTACTCCTGCTTTATCAACGTTAAGTCCGTCTGTGTAGGGTCTTCTACCCACAGAAATTAAAGCATAATCTCCGTCAAGCGTAATAGTTTCTCCTTTAGCGTTTTCAGCTTGCACCTGAACATTTGCTCCGTTGCGCTCTACTGATTTTACTTTGTGAGACGTATAGAATTTGATTCCTTGTTTTTTAAGTACTTTGGTAAGCTCTTTAGATAGTCCTGCATCCATTCCCGGAATGATTCTGTCTAAGTATTCTACTACAGAAACTTGTGCTCCTAAACGAGAATATACTTGACCTAACTCCAGTCCGATAACTCCACCACCGATAACGATAAGGTGCTTTGGTACTTCTTTTAGTTTTAAAGCTTCTGTTGAAGTGATGATTTTCTCTTTATCAATTTTGATAAACGGAAGGTTTGATGGCTTAGAACCTGTGGCAATAATAGTATATTTTGCTTCGATTACTTCAGATGAACCGTCGTTTTTAGAAACTTTGATATGCGTTGCATCTTCAAAAGAACCTACTCCTTCAAAAACGGTGATTTTGTTTTTGTCCATTAGAAATTTGATTCCTCCTGAAGTTTGGTCAACAACGGCTTGTTTGCGCTCCACCATTTTTTGGATATTTACTTTCAAATCGCCTGACACTTCGATTCCGTGGTCTGCAAAATGAGAAACTGCATCGTGATAGTGATGTGAAGAGTCTAAAAG
The DNA here is from genome assembly GCA_040393445.1 of Flavobacterium beibuense. GTDB lineage: Bacteria > Bacteroidota > Bacteroidia > Flavobacteriales > Flavobacteriaceae > Flavobacterium > Flavobacterium beibuense_B. Next base: position 76 of record JBEBUB010000119.1, on the reverse strand, counting down.
TGCTTTTGACGGAATACAACCAACGTTAAGGCAAGTTCCTCCAAGAGTTGAATATTTTTCGATAATAGCAGTAGAA
>JBEBUB010000118.1:0-6723 GCA_040393445.1 Flavobacterium beibuense | reverse complement strand
TCGGAGTAGGAGAGGGAATCGAAGATCTTCAGGTCTTTAATAAATTCGAATTTGTTGATTCGTTTTTCAAAAACTAATCTCCTGCTATCACTCTTGTCGAACTTGTATGGCTACTGTATTCAGGAGCATACATGCTTTGTATTGTTGTGATTCCGCCTGAGAAACTTCCTTGATTGTTTACCCGAACATCATATTCTAATACATAAGTTCCCGGTTTGATAGAATCAAAAAAGAAGTGTGTTGCCACATCTTTAGTGCTTTTATAAAAACGTAGTCCTTCTTTATAAACATACTCAGAAAGTACATCCACAGGTTCAAATCCGGATGCTCTCATGTCTTTGAGATGAACGAAATCTATATCTTCTTTTACAGAAAATACAAGGCGAATGGTAACCAGATCGCCTAACTTTAAAGGAGTTTTTTCCGTGATTTTTACTAGCTCATTTCCTTTTGGGGTAGTTTTTTTGAGATACAGTTCTTTTTCAATTTTCATCAAATCACTACCTGCATTTTTAACCTTATCTAATTCTTCAAAATAACTCCAATATACCCCACCGAAGCCTACACTTTTTGACTTGTTATCTACAGAAACCATAGCAAAATCGGAGGTTATTTCATTTGCTTTCCAACTCATTTTGAAGTAACCAGTTTCTGCTTCTTTACTGTTTTTATCAAGTTTTTGAGTTTTTATCTTTTGATTTCCTATAGAGAAAATAGTGTTATCTTTAAGAGAAATAAAATCCTTTTTTCCCGAAACTAAGGCGTTTACAGCCAAAGTAGTTGATTTAGTGCTATTCCAACTCTTGGTTTGTTTGTTTTTAATGAGCCACACTTTCATTTCTTCAATCGCTTTGTCTTTTGGAGCAATTTCGCTGAAGGCTTCTATCAAAAGAGCTTGAGTTTCTATAGGAGCTTTATACCAATAAGGTGAATTAACGTTTTCTAACCAATACATCCCAAAGTCAGTATTGATAACAGCCGTCTCTTTGAAGTGCTCTAAAATCTTTTTAGCTGTTTTTGTATCGGTTTTTCTTTGTAGGATTAATGCCAACATTGCCTTTTCGTATAGCGAGAGTGTGAGCCAGTTTTCCTTAAAATATTGGATTCTTCTATCTATTTTCTGCTCCAAACTATCAGAAGGAGAAATTTGCGGGTAGAAGCTTCGAGCGTATAAATAATGTAGCTCATTATAAAAATACGTATTCGTTGTTCTAAGAAATTCAGTATCCAAATAGGCTACCATTTTCTGAGTTATTTCATCATAATCAGCACTTGAAATTCCTAATTTCTTTAAATGCCCAAACCCGATTGTGATATGAGTCGTGATAAAGCTGCTTTCAATACCCCCTTCAAACCAACTAAAGCCTCCTGAATTGTTTTGACGTTCTTTCAGTTTATCTAAAATTTCAGAAGACGAGGTCGTCATTTTTTGTAAATCAAACAAAATGGCTAGATTTTTCTTTTGTTCTTCTTCGCTCTGAGCTTGGCGAACCCAAGGAGTTTCTGAGAGTAAGATGTTTTTAAGTTCTTGATTCTGCTCTAGTTTTGAGGTCGGGTTTTTACTCCATCGTTCTAATACTTCTTTTACTTTGGGAGTATCATCTAATATTTTATGAGCTAAAATATTAGCAAAGTATTTAGCGAAAAGTTGCTCCGAACATTCGTATTCATATTCCATTAAATACGGAAGCGAACCAATAGCTATCCAAGTTGGGTTTGAGCAGTATTCCAACGTAAAAGAATGGTTCTCTAACGTTTCTGAAGTATTGTTATTTAAATTTTCGAAGACAAAGTCTTTTTTGGAATTTTCTCTTACCCATATCGGTAAACTTTCGGTTATGAAAATTCGACTAGAGAGCACCGGAATAATACTTTGTTCTCCATCTGTAAAGTTGCCTGCTTTGGCTGTAATTTTATATTCTAACCCTTGTAATCCTTTCGGGATATAGATGGTCCAACTTAAAGTTTCTGAAGTTTTCGGTTGTGTAGTAAACGACTTTACGTTGTCTTGATTGGCTGTTATTTTATCAATATTCTCTCCTGTAATCGGGTCAAAAAGTTGTAACATCGCCATTCCGTTATGAACATCAGCAGAAAGGTTTGCTACTTTGGCTTTAATAATAATCGTATCGGTTTCCCGAACAAATCGAGGCATATTGGGCTGTATCATCAAGTCTTTTTGAGTAGTAACTACACTTTCAAAATAACCCGAGAGAAGGTTTTTAGTGTGTGACATCATTCGGAACTTCCACTGCGTGAGCGATTCCGGAGAGGTGAAGTTAAAATTCAGATTTCCGTTTTTATCGGTAGTAATATGCGGAAAGAAAAAGGCGGTTTCTTTTAAGTTTTGTCTGGTTTGCACTTGTGAGAGGGCTTCCATTCCTTTTTTGGTAGTGATAATAATCACGCCATTGGCTCCACGAGCTCCATAGATAGCCGTAGCACCAGCATCTTTAAGAGTAGTTATATCTACAATATCGCTGGAATTCAGTTCTCGGAAATCCTCTTCAGATAAAGGAACTCCATCAATCACATAAAGCGGATTTGTTTTTCCGTTTACTGAACCATAACCTCTCAAAATGACTGTTGCATTTGCTCCGGGTTGCCCGGAACTTGCTACTATGTTCAATCCGGGTACTTGACCTTTTAACACTTCTACAATCTCAGAATGTGTGTTGTCTAAAACAATATAATCGTCTTCTGAGACTACTGCCGCTACATTTGATAAAGCTCTTGAGGTTGTTCGATAGCCTTCTACAGAAACGGCATCCAAATGATTATCATCGTCTAGTTCAATTATGTTATCAAATTGCTTGAAAGTTCCGGGTTGTAGTTCCACTGTCTCCATTCCTGTGAACGAAAAGACTAATACTTCATCTAAAAGGGCATTGATTTCAAAATAACCATCAAGGTCTGTTTGCACACCTCGGGTCGTTCCTTTCACGGTAACATTCACTCCCGGAAGTCCTAATCCGTCATTTGCTTTAACAATTCCTGTTATGAGACGGTAATTTTTTTCTTTAGATTTTAAAAAATCGTAATAGTATTTTTTGTCTATTTTGAAATCAGTAAAGTGATAACCAAACCAATTGAATTGGTCGTTTTTCAGATTTCTTGATGAATAAGGGATATTGAAACTCTTGAAATATACTCCTAAATGAGTTTTATCCTGATAGTAATCGAATTGATAATACTGGAAATAATTTTTCCGATAAGAATTTCTCTTTAAATCTCTCCATTCATTCGTGTCAAAAACGTCTAACGATTTGTCATACATTGAAGCCAAAACCTCTGCTATTTGTCCTTCCCCGTCCTGATTTTTAAGAACAAATGACCAGGTTTGTGAAGCGTTAGGTTCTAATTTATTAGTCATACTGACCACTTGGGTTGAGAGATAAAAACTCTTAGGAGGAAAATACAGTTGGTCTGTAAAGGTGTAATTGTTATTCTCCCAAGCAAAATTAAAGTACGTTTCAATACTTCCTTCTAAGTTGTTTTCGATAGGAATATCTATCAACAAATGGTTTTGGTCAAAAGACATTACATTTTTATAAATGTTTTGGTCTTTTCTTTTCGGTGTGTAAGCAAAAGCCTCTATAAAAACCATTAAATTATCTTCAACCGCTTTACTTAGTTTATATCTGACATAACCATCTTTTTTGAAATCGTGATTGACTTTTACATATTGAAATACTTTTCCACTCGGAGGCAGGTTGTCGGACAAATTAGTAAGAGTAAACGTTTTTTCTTGTGTGATTTCCTTCTCGGAATAGGTATCTGTGGCAGAAATTCTAACGGTATAGTCTCCTGATTTCCAGTCTTTGAGCGTTTTTAAAGAGATGACAGTTTTTTCTTTTGTATTAAAAGTTTCAGAATAAATCAACTCTTCCTCAGTAAGTTCCCTTTCTGTGTAAGGTTCGTAGGGAAATAAAACTTCAAAATCTTCTTTTGCAATAGACGGACTTTCAGGAATACTAAACTTTCGGGCTAATTGTAGTTTTTTCGGAACGGCACTTTTATAGATTTCCAACTTTAGGTCAGTAGCGATGAATTTTCCGTTAAGGTTGGTGGAATTTACAGTTATTTCGAGGTTGTCTTTTGCATTTATTTCTTCAGGGACATTCAAATCCAGTTCTAAATTGTGATGCCCTAATTTTACGGGATAATTAGCTTCCTGGGTTTCGCCTTGCGTATCAATAACAGTTGCATACACTGTATAAGTAAAAACAGGTAAACCATCTTTTTCTGTTATTGTTTCACTCGGAATGGCTTTAAATTTTATTTCGAAATTTCCCTGAGAATCTGTTATGATTTCTCCAAAATCAATCTGTTGGTTATCACTGGAATAATTCCCGTAATAGGGTTTGGAATAACGACTTTTTCTCTTAATTTTATAGTTGACTTTTGCTCCCGAAACCATTGCTCCCGAAAAACTCTGTGCCCTTCCTTTGACAATTACGGAATCATTAACGACATAATTATCTGTCTCCTTTATGAATGTTATTTCAAATGTCGGACGTTTGTATTCTTCTACTTTTACAGACAGATATTCTGTGTTAAAATCAACATTATCCCAAAACGGGTGTTCATCTTCCTCTTCATCATAAGCTTGGTCACTTTCGTAGTCATCATCTTCCATAACTTCTATGATTAGATCTCCTGTTGCTATATTTTTCGGAATCATAAACTCACCCGAAAACGACCCGAATTCATTGGTTTTAATTCGTTCAGAATGCAGAACGGTATAGTTGTCATCCTGAAATTCCATGGTTAGATATACGTTAGGCACCACAGATTTTTCTCCGTTTTTGTTTTCGTATAAAATAACTTTGTAATATAAAGGCTGTCCCGGTCTGTAAATAGCCCGGTCTGTATAGATTTCTGCAGAAGCTGTCCATTCGTCCTCTTCATTGTCGTTCCATCTGGAATAATCATAAAACGATTCCGAATAATAATTGTCCTGATATTTTATGACAACACTATCTCTGTAATTGGTCTTTTCTTTAGATTCAAAAGCCACTTCTCCCCATTGGTCTGTTTTTTTTGTGGTTTTGTTATAATAGACTGCTGCTCCTTCAAGAGGTTGTCCCGTTTTTCGGTGAAGGATTCTAAAGTGGTTTTTTCCATGTAGCACCGCTTGCTGGAACGAAATATCGGTAACAGAAATGAAGGTATATCCAAAGGAGAAGTCTTCCTGCTCTTTTTTGCTGATAGCATCACCCGCCACAAAAAGATAGGTTCCTCTTTCTAACGAAGGCAATAAAACTTCGGTAGAATTAAACAAATAATCGTTCCGGTCAGGAAGTGGAGTTTGGAAAGTTTTTTCAGGTTTTTTTGTTTTTATCCATCCCAAAACGAGGCTGTCTCGTTCGTAGGTTTTTAACTTAGCGTCAAACCCGAAACCATTTTCGACCTTATAAAAATATCCGTTTAGGGTGTCTATGTTTTTATAGCTTACATAAATTCGGCTGTTTTCTCCGTAATAGAGATAGGAGATAGCTTCTATATTAATTGATTTCTGAAGAATAGTTTTTCTTAAATTTTCACCTTCCAGAAAAGCATCTGATTGTTTTCTGTTGTTTCGGATGCTGTCTAAAAGAGCAAGTGCTTTGTGATGATATTCTCCGTTTTTTTCTTTATTTCCGAGCTGGTGATATAGTTTAGCAAGTTGGAGAAGCGCATCATACTTATAGTGCGGGAATTGGCTTTGTTCAGCAAAAGTCTGATAGGCTTCTAAACCGGTTAAGTTTTGATTCTCTAGATACTTTAGACGTTCAAACCAAATTCTTTCAAGATTTTCTCTTTGGTTGTTTTTAAGGTAATAATTTTCTAATTCTTGGAATAATCTCATTACTTTGTATAGTTTGAAGTCATGAAAATCAGTTTTTGTAAAAACTTCAGGAGTGGAAAGACTAAGAGAAATTAAAGAGTCTGAACTTTTATCTCCATATCTATAATATACCTTGTTCGTATGCTTAATGGCTTCAAAAATTAGAAAATCATAAAGATTTCTATTGGTGTTTTTTCCGAATCGACCATATTCGATAAGTTCTTGATAGTTTTTTAGAGGTACTTTTGTTAAGACTTCTTTTTGTGTCATAATCTTTTCGAAAGAAGCTTCGATTTCAGCCTCAAAATCTTCTTTTGTCCAAAGCATGTAATTATCAGGACGAACATCGGTTGAAGTTCTATCCTTAAGCATATAGCTGTTTTTAGATAGATAAGCACTTAATGACTGGGCATATATATAATTTAAAAAAGCTTGTGTAGGAGGGGATGCAGAAATAATTTCTGCCGTTAAGTTTTGGAATACTTTGGTCTGTCCGTCTGGTTCGAGAGCCAGTATGAACTTAGATTGGTAGAGAAAAGCTTTGATAATTTGCTCTTCGTTTTCGTGTTTCTTTGCTTGCGAATATATCTTATCGACTTCTTTAGAAGCACTTAGGGTTTTTCCGTCTAATTCATAACTATAGACTTTATTCCACAACTTATCATAATCTTGAGCTAAACCCGTAGAAAAGCACAGAAAAGCAACCAACGTAAAAAGAAAATACCTCATACAAGCTAATTTTGTTGTACAAGGTATTGATTTTCTTTAAATTTCAAAAACTTACTGCAGGTTGATAATAAATTATGTTAACCTTCGTGTGTTGTGAAATAACTATTTCTTAACAAAACTCGTCGTAAGCATCTTTTAGGTTTTCTGCAATAAGTTCTGCAGGG
>JBEBUB010000117.1:0-6748 GCA_040393445.1 Flavobacterium beibuense | reverse complement strand
AACTATCAAACATCTGTAAGTATTTGTAATTATTTAATACTGTATAAGGTCTGTATATCTATGAACCCCAAAAATAACAAAAAACTTTTATATATTAACATCGTGTTAATATAAAAAATAGACAAAAATTTATTAAAATTAACCCTAAACTTGACTAAAAAGAAGGTTTTAAGCCGTTTTTAAGCACAAGAATAGGTGCTTTCATCTCAAACCACAGGTGCTTTCATCTCGGAGGTCAGGTACTTTCATCTCGGAGGAGAAGTGGTTTGTTTTCGGAGGACAGTTACTTATTCAATCACGACATAAATTATTTTATATATTTGAAAAAAATCTCCGCTACCTGCACGATTCCAATCGTGTGGTGCTATATAGTATTCATGGTTCATATTATTACTTCGTCTGTTCGCTTCGCTTGAGTCGTGCGGTAGCGAGAATTAATGAGACTGGAAATGCTCCTGATAAATTTAGAAAAGGTAAAGTCAGAAAAAATGAATAAGATATTAATTTTATTTATGATTTGTGTTCTCGGGTATTCCTGTGCTAATAATCAATTAACCCGACAAACCATCACAAAAGGTTCTTATAGCTTACTAAGAAAAAGTGAAGTAGAAGACACCCGTATTATTGGACTTGTAAAGGAGAAAAAAACGGGTAAAATCCTTTCCTCTGCAAATGTATCGATTGTAGGACATAATGATATAGGTACTGTAACGGATAAACAAGGCTATTTTACACTTGAAGTATTTCCAGGGGATATTCAAATTGAAGTATCAAATGTTGGTCATTCCGACTTAAAAACAAAGGTTATAAAAATAAAACCGAAAGAGCAATTAGAGATACATTTTTTCTTGAGAACATTTGAAATAAATTGAAAATGTTGTTCATCCAATATTTAATATTGATTTTTTTCTAAAAAATATATGTTACACTAAAATCATTAAGCTTTTTATCGGTATACAATTTCCATCTGCCGCTACTCATATAAACACAATTATCAATAGATAAAAATTATTAGAAAACAAAAAACCCGTTGATTGCTCAACGGGTTTTAAATTTCTGCGGAGAAAGAGGGATTCGAACCCCCGGACCTGTTACAGTCAACAGTTTTCAAGACTGCCGCAATCGACCACTCTGCCATTTCTCCAATATGTTTCGCTAATTTCTGTCCTGATTAGCGAGTGCAAATATAGTACGTTTTTTTATTTTTGCAAATAATTTTTTCAATTGTTTTTCGTTTTATTTATTTATCGGATATTTGCCCCTGAAAATCAAAAATATGGACACAATAAATTTTTTACAATTAGCAGCCTATACGGTTCCGGCACTAGTTACAGGAGCCGTTGCTTACTATTTTTTTAACCTCCACATCAAAAATGAAGAAAACCGAAGACGGTTTTTGTTACAAAAAGACATTCAAAAAGAAACACTTCCTTTACGTTTACAGGCTTATGAGCGTATGGCTTTGTTTCTAGAACGTATAGAACCATCAAAATTATTGATTAGGATTGCTCCTAGAACTACAGATAAGTTTGATTATGAAGCCTTGTTGATTTATCAGATAGAAACGGAATTTGAGCACAATTTGGCACAACAAATTTATATTTCTGATAAGTGTTGGAATATCATCAATACGGCCAAAAATACGCTAATTCAAACCATCAGAAAGGCTAATATGAGCGAAAAAATTGATTCTGCAGACAAGCTCAGAGAAGTCATTCTTACAGATTTATTAGACAAACAATCTCCAACGAGTGTGGCTTTGGCTTTCTTGAAAAGCGAAGTTACTGATATTCTTGAGTAGATTAAAATAGTCAGTAGCCGGGTTTTATAGGGTGTCTAGCCTCTCATACTAATCCCTAAAATCCCGACTACTGACGATAACTCAAATTATCGATTCTTTTTTACGCTTCCTGCTGAGGAAGTTTCTTTCTCAATGCTTTGTGGGTCATTGTAATAATAAACCGAAGCTGTGCTCGATGCCTTCGCTTTAAGCGAAATTATTGGATATGTTTTTATGGTTGAGCTACTTGATGAAGTAGCGATAACATTGTTTACAAACAACTCTTTAGCATTGATTGTTGCTGTTGATGAAGTGTGAGCATTGAGCTCTAAGGCTTTTCCTTTTAATTCAATATCAGAACTGCTCGAAGCCTCTAGGTTGATAATATCAGCCTCTACGTAAGCTTCAAAATCTGCTGTTGAAGAGGTTTTTGCTTGAAGTGTCGTAGCATAAATTTCTTTCACCTTTATTTCTGAAGAACTGTTGGCCTCAATAGTTACGCTTTTAGCTCTCACTTTACTCAAACTGATATCAGCTGTGCTACTGGTTTTTAGGGTTAAATCATTAGAAACAATGGTTCCGTTGGCTTCAATCTCTGAAGAAGACGAAGCTTTGAGTTCAGAAATTTCAGGAAGTGTTATATAAACTTTAGCCTCTTTATAATTTCTAATCGAAACATTGTCAAAATAGATTTTTAGAGTGCTGCCGCTAATTTCTGTAACAATATACTCGTGAAGGTTGTCATCTGCTTCTACAGAAATTGCATAATTAGGTCCTTGTTCTATTTCTACGTCCAACAGAGTAGCCACGTGAACTTTATCAAAACTACCTGATACATTTCTTTTTTCGGTAATTACATTTTTACTTCCAGATATGGATTTGAATGTATTCCCGATTTCATACTTTACACAACTACTGGCCAATAAGGCAGTCAATAGAGCGATAAAGAGCTTCGAATAACGTAATATAAGTTGTTGCATGGTTTTTATTTTTTGGTTAAGGTTATGAGTTACTGTTTATTTCCCTATGATAATTCCGTCTTCTGAGATTTTAAGGTGGTTTTTGTCAGGAATTTCTGAGTTTGTTTCTATTTTATCTGTATGATGCACTTCGATTTCAATCTCTTTGCAATCTAAACATTTAAAAGAATCTCCTTCTAGCCTATACAAATGTCCTGCATCCAAATATTCGTGGTTTCTGTAGCGACCGTTACTCTCAAACGAATACCAACGTTTAGCATCTTCGTCAATATAAAACACTTTGTTTTCAGGAATATAGATATGGATTTTAATGCTTTGGTTACGATATTTATCTTTAATTTCTGCAATTAAATAGTCATCAAATACCAACTGATTTCCTTGAATCTCAAAGTTATATTTTATTTGCTCCGCTCTTTTCTTAGCATTTATAAGAGAATTTCCTTTCGAATACTTCTCGATAACCACATACGGGTGGGCCTCTTTGGTTTTGTGAATATAGGTTCTGATGTCACCTGAATATATTACTTCGTTATCGTTTTCGTCAAGAACCAAACTAAAATCACTTTGTTTGTGCTGATAATTTTTATGAGAACGTTGTTTGATAAACAAAGTATCTTGAGCTTGCATCTGTATATATTCTGTTTGAGCCGCCTTTTCGATATAACTGAATTCGGTTGCTTGTTTGAATCCAATCACACAAAGGATAATCACAGAGATAAGCCATAGCCCTAACATAGTATATTTAGTCATTTTTCCTGTTGGTTTTGAGTTTGAAATCAAGATTCTAAACCCAAAGAATATAAGTGCTATAGCCGGAATCCCGAAAGCCATGAAGATTAAGATACTGATTCCCCAAAGTGGAAAATCTGAATAGGTCAAAGCACCCAAAGCACTTGATAATTCAACACCTAACAAATCATTTGAACCCAAAGTAAAGGTTAAGATGATAAGAAAAACTAAGGCTGTAATAGCTCCCATGATTAAAAAGAGCCCGATTAATTTTCCGATAATCTTAAACAAATAGGTGAAAAACTTTTCGATTGCGGTGCCTAAGCTATTGGCTCCTTTTTCAACCTTTTTTTCGAAATTCTTGTAATCGATATTGTTTACTTTCTGAGAAAGGTTGTCAAATTCTTCCTTTACTTTTTTTTCGATATTCGAAATATTGATGGGTTGACCCTTCATCTCTAACTTCTCTGAAGTTGTTTTTGCCTCAGGCATTACGATCCAAAGAATGATATAGAGTAAAAATCCTGTTCCGTAAAAGATGAAAAGTAGGGCAAAGATGATTCGAATCCAAACTTTATCTACTCCAAAATAATGTCCTAAACCTGCTAAAACTCCTCCTAAAATACCTTCTTCGGTGTCTCGGTATAATTTTTTTGAAGTCCTTTGAGAACTTGTATAAGAAGGTCTCTCCGGAGCTTGGTCATCATCGATGCGGTAATCTTCCGGTTCTCCCATGATATCAATTACTTCATCTAGATCTTCCATAGAAATCACTTGTCTGTCAGACTTTAGTTTTTCTGAGAAAAGTTCTGCAATTCTGATTTCTATATCTCTCATGATTTCGTCTTTTCCGTCAGAATCAGAAAGATATTTCTTTATCGCTTCAAAATATCGGGAAAGTTTCTGATAGGCCTCTTCATCTATATAAAAGAAAGTGCCTCCTAAGTTGATGTTTACGGTTTTATTCATGGTTTTGAGAGTTTTGGTTTGTGATTATGGTTACTGCTTGTGAAAGTTCGTTCCAGGTTTCTGCTAATCCTTCAAGGAAAACTTTTCCTTCGTCGGTTAGTTCATAATATTTTCTCGGGGGGCCGCTTGTAGATTCTTCCCAACGATAGTTGAGTAATCCGTCATTTTTCAGCCTTGTCAAAAGAGGGTAAATGGTTCCCTCAACTACGAGCAACTTGGCATCTTTTAGCGTGTCGAGTATTTCTGAAGTATATGCCTCTTTCTGTTTTAGGACAGACAAGATGCAAAATTCCAGAACTCCCTTCCGCATTTGTGCTCTTGTGTTTTCGATATTCATATTTAGTTTAAGGATTTTAAAGGTTAGTATAATCTTTTTCTAAAATCAACCAAAGTCAGTACGATAAGGTTTGTTACAAAAGTACATAACATGATGATTGTTGGAGTTTGATACAGGATTCCGCTGTCTTGACCCATTATCTGATTATAAGCCGACTTGTCAGTCGCTAAGTAAAGGCATACAAAGTTAAAAATAATCAGTACCAGAATTAATAATTTCTTGAGTGCCATGATTTTAAAGTTTTAGAGTTACTACTTATTTAGTGTTTTATTTTTGTTTGAGATGAAGTATATAATACTTTACGTTGCAAATATATGGCTAAAAGAAGATACTATGCAATACAAAGTACCTAACATTAACTTTATTTTAACATAAATAAGGTTTTTGAAAATACTCTAATAGGCTAAAAATCCTTGCTATATAAGGTTTAAGAAAGATTTTGATGAAATTGTATAAAAATGTAGTACTTTAGCCTAAAACTCTAAAAAATGGAATTTACTCCTTCAAAACTCAATACGTTTTTGTTTTTCAAACTCCCTTCAGCCTACTTTTGTGGTGTTCGGGTAAAGAAAATTTCAGAAAAATCGTGTGAAGCAACAGTAAAACATAAATGGATAAACCAAAACCCGTTTCAATCGATGTATTTTGCGGTTCAAGCTATGGCAGCAGAGCTTACAACAGGTGCTTTGGTTATGTATCAGATTCAGAAGAGTAAGAAGAAAATATCGATGTTGGTGTTTTCTAATAAGAGTTGTTTTACTAAAAAAGCAACCGGAAGAATTACTTTTACTTGTACAGACGGAGACAAAATAGTTGCTGCTATTCAAAAAGCTATCGAGACAGGAGAGGGTCAAACCTGCTGGATGACCTCTATAGGTGTCAACGAAAAAGGTGAACAAGTATCTGTCTTCGAGTTTGAATGGACAATTAAATTAAAATAGTGTTCAGTATACAGTATACAGTTTACAGTGAACAGTAATTCTAAACACTATATATTACTGAGCATTAACCTCTGCTACTTCGAGCATAAAGTAATGCAAATCAGTATTTTTGATAAACGGTTTTAGTTTTTCGCTTCCCGGGCCAAACATAGCTAGTTCTACGTAATCAGCAGAGTGATCCATACTAATCCAGCCAACAGAATTGGTTTTGGCTTGAATTTCTGAAAAGGTTTTAAACGGAAGTTTTCTGTAATTATACAATCCGTCTTCTTGTTTTTCTAATCCGGAATAATAGTTCAAAATACGTTTGGCATCCTCATCAGATATAACGTTTCCGTTGGCATATTCGATGGTTTCGATGATTTGTTTTACAGAACTTTTCTCCGAAAAGCTATTCAGTATCCATTCGTTGGTTTGTTTGTATTTCTGAACGGAATCAAAATTGTCATTGGCATTTTTACCATAAATAATTCCCGGATTGGCATTTCCGTGGTCTGTAGTGATGATAACCAGCGTTTCCTTGTCTTTTTCAGCAAAATCCATTGCTACTTTAATAGCCTCATCAAACTGGATTTGCTCGTGAATGAGTCCGCCCAAATCATTAGCATGAGCTGCCCAATCCACTTTTCCGGATTCGATTTGAAGTACAAATCCGTTTTTGCTTTGACTCAAAACCTCAATAGCTTTTGCACTCATTTCGGCCAAAGTCGGAGTTTGTTTTTCCAGTCCTTTGTCGGAGATTCTGTCGATAGAGTAGGGTAGAGCATCATCTGCAAAAACACCTAAAACGGGAGCATTAGGATGAATGTTTTTCAGTTCTGTTTTAGATTTTGCAATCTGGTAACCTTTATTTTTGTATTGCGTATATAAATCTTGCTTGTCTTTTCTTTTTTCAGGATTAAAAAAATTATCTCCTCCTCCTAACAACACATCAAAACCGCGTTCTAAATATTGTTGTGCAATATCTTCTTGTGCATTTCTTTTGGAAGAATTAGCCATAAAACCAGCTGGA
>JBEBUB010000116.1:0-6786 GCA_040393445.1 Flavobacterium beibuense | reverse complement strand
TTTGAGTTCCGTTGTCTAAAACGTGTTTTACTAAATCTAAATATTGTTTCATCTTATTTTCTCTTACTTGTAAGCGTAAAATATATTTTCATCAAAAAACCATACACCAATCCGCCTAACATCATAATGACGAAATTTATGGCTAAATATTGTAGGGATAACATTCTTCCTTGTAACACAGCAAAAGCAACTCCGACAATCAGAAACATTAAAAACCCGAACAAAAGTCCGGTTTTAATCCACTTATTGCCTAAAAAATGCTGTTTCATAGTGCTTCTCTTTTAGAAATTTCATCTCTGATTTTTACGGCTGCTTCATAATCTTCGTTATTCACAGCTGCTTCGAGCATTTTACGAAGTTCTTCTAACGTATGACTAGCGTAAGATTCCGCAGTATCCGGTATAAAATCATCATCAGAAAACTCTAACGGGTCATCTGAATTCTCAGTTTCCAAAGGGTTGATTTTTAGATAAATTCCCGCTTTGTCCAAGATGTTTTTATAAGTGAAAATCGGAGCATCAAATCGGATAGCCAAAGCTACTGCATCCGAAGTTCGAGCATCAATAATCTCCTCGATTCTGTCTCTTTCACAAATGATACTCGAATAAAAAATTCCGTCAACCAACTTGTGGATGATTACCTGCTTTACGATAATATCGAATCGGTCAGCAAAGTTTTTAAACAAATCGTGGGTGAGTGGTCTTGGAGGTTTGATCTCTTTTTCTAAAGCAATAGCAATAGACTGTGCTTCGAAAGCACCAATCACGATGGGCAATTTTCGTTCTCCATCAACCTCATTCAAAATCAAGGCATAAGCCCCATTTTGAGTCTGACTGTATGAAATTCCTTTTATAGATAGTTTTACTAAACTCATATTGCAAAAGTAAATTTTTTTCAGCCAATAGCCAATAATGATTCGTTAATAGTTGGTGGTCTTGAATTAAATATGTTACGGTTGTCTTAGCGAATCCTTCATCATTCGCAACATTTCGTTTTCGCCTTCTTCTTGAAGAATTCTTGATTTTTCGAGTATGGTTTCCATTCGGCTAACGATAGAAGCCATATCAGTGTTGATTTCCTCTACTATTTGTAAAACTTTTTCAACCGGAATATCGTCTAAGTGGATGTAAGTGTCAAGCATTTTGAATTTCGTAATCAATACGTCAATTCGGCTTTGCACCTGAATTTTATTGAAAACACTCGGGATAGTTGTGCTTAAAGCCTCAACTTTTTCAACCAATTTTTTAGTCTTTTTCTGAAAAGCTCTGATATCGGTTTGAGGTTTTTGTTGCAGTTCTGTGATAAAACTGTTCCATTCCATCCAATCTTCGGTAGCTTGTAGTGCTTCGGGAGAAAATCCTGTGTTATAAAACCTCCATGACTTACTGATTGTAGCATAGGCTTGTTCTGTTTTTTGAGCAGCTTTGAGAGCATTTTCTTTACGAATAGCTTCTTTGTCTTGACACGAAAACAACAGTACAATTAAACTTAATAAAAATAGTTTTTTCATCGGAGAAATTCAATAGCCTACAAAGGTATAATTTTTCAGCTGTTATATAACAATTGTATAACTTATAGTATATTCCTTATCTTTGAAGAAAACCATTGTTACCAAGAAATGATTCAAGATTTTCAGACGTACTTAAGAGACCAAGCAGGAATTAGAGAAGAGCATTTAGAAGAGTTGCAAGACCTAATTGTGACTAAAACTTACAAAAAAGGAGAGGTTCTACTCGAAAAAGGACAAATTTGTAAGCATGTTTTTTTTGTAGAAGAAGGTTTGCTTCGTTTTTTCAGTATTAGTAAAGAAGGGAAAGAGCATATTATTCAGTTTGCTCCCGAAGGTTGGTTTGTTACAGAACGAAACAGTATATGTTATAACGAACCCTCAGAATATTTTATCGATGCTTGTGAAAGAACAACTGTAGTACTTTTGAATCAGGAATTTGTCGATAAAGCCTCAGAGTTGAGTCCGCAATTTAGAGCGTATAACGAGAGATTGTTGCAAAATCACATTCGTCAACTTCAAAAGCGAATAAACTTGCTTATAGGGACCAATGCAGAAGAACGTTATCTGGATTTTATTAGAATTTATCCGGATTTAATCCTCAGAGTTCCGCAATGGATGATTGCTTCTTATTTGGGAATCACTCCCGAAAGTCTAAGTAGAGTAAGGAAAAACTTAGTGAAAGGCTAAAGAGAATTTTCATACCTTTGAAAAAATTCTCAAAGATATGTGTAGCAAGCCCATTCCTACGACCAAAAATCCGATAAAAAGAATCCTGATTTTTCCGTTTGTGGTGCTTATACGTTTCTATCAAATTGTGATGTCTCCCATTTTGCCAGCTTCGTGCAGATATTCTCCAACTTGCTCTCACTACACTTTGGAAGCCCTCAAAAAACACGGACTTTTCAAAGGAGGCTATTTAGGAATAAAGAGAATTCTGAGTTGTAATCCTTGGGGAGGAAGCGGTTATGATCCTGTACCTTAATTAGTTTACAATATTAACCGAATTAGCTTTTCCAAGACCAATAACTCGGTCATATCGGTCGTTATAACCTTTGTAGTAAACCAAAACATAATAATCGTTTTCTGTTTGGTAGAAGTTACCATCAATGGCATCTTTTTGGTTAATTTTCCCGTTTTTGTCTGCCAAAACATATTTGTAATTGGTAAATCCTTGTTTAATCATGATAGCCTTTTGATAGAGACCTTTTTTAGAATCGTAATCCATTTTGAACTCGTCTGTCAAAGCATGATTGTTGAATAATCCGCTTATATAAATATCGTCTTTTCCAAAATAATTCGGAGCACTCAAGGTGAAAAACACCCAAGTATAATCTGCCTCTACCGTAGGTTTTTCACGACCAATGTTGTTTACTAAAAACCCGCCATTAATGTCAGGATAATAAGTGTAAGGCTCATTAGCACGAGCTTTGTTTGTATAAAGATGTGTGTTGTAAATTTCGTTGAATTCCACTCGACTTACCGTATTATTTCCGCTTCTGACTTCTTTGGTTTCTAAGTATAAATATTCATTCGAAGCATAAAACTGCGTTTCTTTGTCATACTTATAAATCAAATCATTCCCGATGGTATATTGCGGTTTGATGTTAGTAATGGCTGTATTCCAAACTCCGTTTTGTAGCAAAGCAACTTTCACGTTCTGAACCGGATTTTGTAATTGTAAATCACCTGTTTTAATCGTAAAGTCAAGGTTGTGCATATAGTTGATGTCGGATACATTTCTTGCTCTTTTGATTTGAAGCGGGACAGCAACCGTATTTTCATAAACGACAAACTTTCTCGAAAAAACCAGTTGAAAGCTATCATCAAATATTTTCAGCATATAATTACCCGAAACTTTGAGTTGGGTTTGGCTGTTTGGTAACGAAAACCAATAATGAGAATAGCCTTGAAGGGTGTTTATGGAGTTTTCGTAGTTTTGGACCCGAATGTTATCCATACCTTGAATATACTCGTTTTTAGAAAGATCTGAGGGTTTCCAATCGTAGTTGCAATGTGTGATGGTGTAATAATAATCAGATTCGGTAAGGTATAAATCATCAAAACGAATAGTAAAACTTTCTCCTTTTCTAAAAATAGGAACTACGTTTTCTCCGTTTTGTGAAAATGAAATTGTTTTGATGTTAAAAGGAGGGGGAACTTCGACTTCGACTTGAGCGAAACCGTTTTCAAAACTCAAGAAAAATACGATAAAAAGAGCTATTAATTTCTTCATCAGAATATTGTTAATTCGGGTAAAGATAAAAAATCTTTTAAAAACCAGAAATAAAAGGTCATTTGACTTAGGGCAAACTCATACTTTTTCTCGTCAATTTTCCAAATGAAATAAAATCATTAAACAACTGCAAATAAATCATTTAACTCATTGTTAATCAAATATAATTTTGTATATTTGATTGATTATCAATAGTTTAAAAGTTTTATGAAAAAAGATTTATTTCAAAGTTATTTTGAATCATTAGAAGACCCCAGAAGCCATATAAATCAACTTCACAGTTTAAACAACATCCTTGTCATTGGAGTTATATCGGTGATTTGCGGAGCTGAAACGTGGAAACAAATGGAAGAATTTGCAGAAGCAAAACAAGAATTCCTCAGTACAATAATAGATCTTTCCAATGGTGTTCCCTCTGATGACACCTTCAATAGGGTTTTCTCGACAATCGACTCGAAACAATTTGAAGTCTGTTTTGCTAAGTGGGCAACTTCTTTGTCAGAAGAGTTTAAACAACAGGTCATCGCCATTGATGGAAAAACAGTAAGAGGTGCAAAATCTAATGGAGAAAAATCTCCGGTTCACATAGTGGGAGCTTGGGCAACTCAACATAATTTGGTAGCAGGTCAAGTCAAGGTAAATGACAAGTCTAATGAAATTACAGCCATTCCCGAACTTTTAGATATGCTTTTGATAAAAGGCAACATTATAACCATAGATGCTATGGGTACACAAACGGAAATAGCCAAAAAAATAATAGAGAAAGAAGCGGATTATATACTTGCTGTAAAAGAAAATCAAAAGCAACTTTTTGAAGATATAAAAGATGAGTTTAGATTTAGCAAATCGACTCAAACAAATCAAACTGTTGATCTTGGACACGGAAGAATAGAGACCAGAGTATGCACCGTACTATCAGATTTTCAATTCATTGACAAAGAAAACAACAAATGGGCAGAGTTGAATCAAATCATAAAAATAGAAAGTAAAAGAGAATATAAAAACAGTAACAAAGTCTCTGAAAAGGCTACAAGGTATTATATTTCAAGTCTGAATGATACGGCAGAAAATTACCAAAATTATATACGGTCTCACTGGGGAATTGAGAACAAGTTACACTGGGTATTAGATGTAGGGTTTTCAGAGGATGAATCACGAAAACGAAGTGGAAATGCAGCACAGAACTATTCAATCCTATTGAAAATGGCTCTCAATATATTTAAAAACGATACCTCAACAAAACAAGGTGTAGCAGGCAAAAGACTCAAAGCCGCTTGGAATCAAGACTATTTGAATAAATTATTGAAAATAAAAGTATGAGTTTGCCCTGTCATTTGACTGGCAATCAAAGTGGATGTGGTTTGTTCAGGTGAAAAAGAAAGAAATTATAAAAATAAAAAAAGCCCGAGTTATCGGGCTTTTAATTTAGTAGCGGGAACAGGACTCGAACCTGTGACCTTCGGGTTATGAGCCCGACGAGCTGCCTACTGCTCTATCCCGCGATTTGTGAGTGCAAATATATAAAAAATATTTGATATACCAAACAAATTGCTTTTTTAATCTTTTAAACGGTGAAGATACATGTTTATCACATTGTCTAACCCTAAATACAAACTCTCTGAAATCAAAGCATGACCAATAGAAACTTCAAGCAGATTTGGGATGTTTTGTTTAAAAAAAGCAATGTTATCCAAACTCAAATCATGACCTGCATTAATGCCTAGGTTCAATTCATTAGCCAAAACAGCACATTCCGTATAAGGTTTGATGCCTTCTTTATTTCCTAAAGAATATTGATGAGCAAAACTCTCTGTATAGAGTTCGATACGGTCTGTGCCTGTGAGTTTAGCTCCTTCAATCATTTCCGGTATTGGGTCTACAAAAATCGAAGTTCTGATTCCGTTTTCTTTGAAAATCCCGATGATATCTGTGAGGAAATCTTTGTGTTTTACGGTATCCCAACCAGCATTTGACGTTAGCACATCGTCTCCGTCAGGAACCAGCGTTACTTGAGTGGGTTTGATTTCTAAAACCAAATCCATGAATTTCTTAACCGGATTTCCTTCGATGTTGTATTCGGTATAAACGATAGGTTTTAAATCATAAGCGTCTTTGTAACGGATATGTCTTTCGTCCGGTCTTGGGTGAATGGTGATTCCTTCTGCTCCAAAAGCTTGGATGTCTGTAGCGGCTTTGAGTAGGTCGGGAACATTGCCTCCTCTTGCATTACGTAGAGTAGCAATTTTATTGATGTTTACGCTTAATTTTGTCATTATAAATATCTGAAATAAGGAATGACAAAGATACGGCTATTCTTCGATAATTTCTATGTTAACTCGCATGAGTCCGTAACTGATTCCTCGAGATATTTCAAGAAATGCAGCTTTGGAGAGGTCAAGTTCACGACCTTTCACAAAAGGACCTCTGTCATTTACTTCTACCATAACCGATTTTCCGTTAGCAAGATTGGTGACTTTGAGTTTGGTCCCGAAAGGAAGTGATTTGTGTGCTGCCGTTAGTTTGGTGTTGTCAAAAATAACACCACTAGCCGTTTTTCGACCGTGGAATTTATTAGCGTAATAAGAAGCTACGACATTTTCTTTATAAGGGGTAACTTTTATGATTTCTGTTTTTTCCAGAATCGGTAAAAGATGATTAATCTCTATATGAGTATTAGAAATACTGTCGATTTTCTTTTGAATAAGTTCTTCTCGGGTTAGTTTTTTAGGAAGTCTTTGTGAAGGTTTCTGAGCCCGATTTTGTGGTTTTTTCTTGAGCGTATCTTGAATAGAAAAAGGATTTTCAATAGCATGCACCTGAGCAGGGATAATCATTATCCCGAAAAAGCACATTACTATGAAAATCCTTTTTTTCAATAAAGTTTTATTTATGCAAACCAAGCATTCCAAGGAATACGGCTAAGAATCAACACAAGCGCAATCAAATACATCAACCAAATTGATTTGAATTTAGCTTTATCTGTTGCAGCATTTTTGTGTTTTGAGAATCCCATCGTAATCAAAATAATTGCAATGATATTCAT
>JBEBUB010000115.1:0-6845 GCA_040393445.1 Flavobacterium beibuense | reverse complement strand
ATTAACTACATCCGCAATTGGTGTCGCAACCGTTGTTTTTCTTTGATTTTGGTTTGAAAACAAACTTTCGTAAAAGAAAAAATACGGCTACAGCCAAAGCTATATAAACGATTATATCTTGTGTCATAATTGTGTGTTTACTTAAATATTGTATATCCGATAAAGGCAAACAAATAAGCTAAAATTCCCATCCCGACAAGCTGAATCATAGTCCATTTCCATGAATTGGTTTCTCTTCTAACGATAGCTACCGTTGCCGCACATTGTAAAGCCACAGCATAAAATAATAAAAGCGAAACTCCTGTTGCTAGAGTAAATACCTTTTCGCCTGAATCAGCAAACGTAGCAGCTTCCATTCGTGAACGTATCGTTCCTTCATCTTCAGCATCTTCCACACTATAAATGGTTGCCAAAGTAGCCACAAAAACTTCTCTAGCAGCAAATGAAGTGATAATAGCAATCCCGATTTTCCAGTCATAACCCAAAGGTTTTATGACAGGTTCGATAGCTTTACCCATCATTCCTACATAAGAATTTTCAATTTGATAAGAAGCAATGGCAGTATTAAGTTCGTCTTCACTGATGTCCATATTTTCGTATTGAGAGGTTACGATTTCTTCTGCATTGTCGAAGTTTTTACCTCCGTGAGAAGCTAAAAACCACAACACAATCGAAACCGCTAAAATTATTTTTCCGGCATTCCATACGAAAGCTTTGGTTTTCTCAACTACGGTATAAAATACGTTTTTAAACAAAGGCATTTTATAGGTAGGCATTTCAATAACGAAATAGGATTTACTTTTGTTTTTGATGATTTTATTGAGAATTACAGCTGCTATTAAAGCTAGTATAATTCCTAAGAGATACATTCCTAAAAGTGCCAACGCTTGAGTGTTGATGAATCCTAAAATTCTTTGTTCCGGAATGATAAGCGAAATCAAAATCGTATAAACTGGTAATCTAGCAGAACATACTGAAAACGGAGTAACTAGAATCGTAATCAATCGCTCTTTCCAGTCTTCGATGTTTCGAGTTGCCATAATAGCCGGAATGGCACAAGCATTTCCTGAAATTAGAGGCACTACACTTTTTCCGCTTAAACCGAATTTTCGCATGATTTTATCCATCAAGAAAACCACACGACTCATATAACCACTTTCTTCTAAAATTGAGATAAAAAGGAAGAGAATTGCAATTTGAGGAATAAAAATCACGACTCCACCAATTCCCGGAATTATTCCCTGACTAATTAAATCATTGAGTTTTCCTTCGGGTAAAAGAGCAGCAATTTTCTCTGCAAAAAAGGCAAAGCTCTCGTCAATAAAGTCCATTACAGGAGCAGACCAACTGAAAATAGCTTGAAACATCACGAGCAACAAAGCCATAAAAATCAGATATCCAAAAACTTTGTGAGTAAGGATTTTGTCAAGTTTTGAATTGAAATCGGTTGCTTGAGATTGGTCTTTTTTGAAAGTATCTTTAAGAGCAGCACCAATAAACTGATAGCGTTTTACGGTTTCTTTGTGCTGTTCCTTTTTAACTTCGATTTGTTTTTGTCTGTCTTCAACTTCTTGAAAACCTAATTTATAAGTATCTGATAGCCATTTTTTATAAATAGATTCGCTTTGGGCAAACACAACGTTTTGAGATAAGCTTTGATAATTTCCGATGGCTTGTTTCAGTTCTTTGATTCCTGTACTTTTTCGAGTACTGGTTAAGATAATTTTTGTGTCAAGTTGTTTTTCGAGAGCTTCAATATCTAGGCTAATTCCTTTTTTCTGAATTTGGTCTGCCATGTTGATAACTAGTATCACAGGCAATCCTAAATCTTTTACTTGAGTAAACAAAAGTAGATTTCGCTTAAGGTTCTCAACTTCTGTTACCACTACAGCAACATCCGGGAATTCTTTTGTGTTAGGATTGAGCAAAAATTCCGTTACGATACTTTCGTCAATCGAACTCGGATTAAGGCTATAAGTTCCCGGAAGGTCAATCACACTTACTTTCTGACCATTTTCCAAATGAAACGAACCTATTTTTTTCTCTACAGTAATGCCCGGATAGTTTCCTACTTTTTGGTGCAGTCCGGTAAGGGAATTAAAAAGTGAGGTTTTTCCGGTATTTGGATTTCCGATTAAGGCGATTTTGATAGGATTACTCATTTCTTAAAGAATTTCGATTTCGATTTGTTTGGCCATTTCGACACGAATAGCAACGTAGCTTTCATTGATACTGAAATACATAGGGCAACCCAAAGGAGCGGTTTGTATAAGTTCTACAGAACTATTTGGCATACAGCCCAATTCAATAAGTTTTAATGGAATGTGCTGAATATCAAAATTTTTGATAATGGCTTTTTGACCTTTTTGAAGTTGATTCAGAAACATAGTTTATTTAGAAAGAATAAAAACAAAGGTACAAAATTTTGCTGAAGGAATCAGCTACTTTTATATACAAAAGAAGCCTTACGGGTTGCACAATCCGAAAGGCTTAAAAGGTTTGAAAATCAGTGAAATGATTTCTTATTCTTGATTTTCTTTTTCTTTTTTACTGTTAGCTGGTTGGTCTTCACCTTTGGCAGCATCTTTGAATTCTTTTATTCCGGTTCCTAATCCTTTCATTAGTTCAGGGATTTTTTTTCCTCCGAACAACAGTAAGGCAATAGCAACAATAAGAATAACTTGCCAAGGACCAATAGTACCTAAAAATATACTTAAAGTATTCATAATCTAATGAATTTAATTTTCAAGTTACAAAGGTAAGGATAAATATTTCTTTTAAACCAATATTAACAAGATATTATTGAGGAACTAGAGCTTATTTTTCTACCCATTCTCGAAAAGGAGCCGTTTGACTTTGGCTGGTAAAGAGACGATTGGGGTAATTTTGTATTTTAATAGACAAAGAGTTTTTCGTGTAACGTTCGATGCGTTCTATATAGCTTTTGTTTACTATTTCGTTACGGTTTATTCTAAAGAATGTAGCAGGGTTTACCAATGCTTCGATTTCTTTGAGAGTGGCTTGTGTGAGTAAGTGTTTTTTGAAATTTTTATCAACGGCAAAAACAACGCCTTCTTCTGCTGAAAAATATACAATATCAGTAGTTTCCAAAAAATAAGTTCCTTGTTTTGAAGAGACAGAAAAACGATTTTTGAATGTTTTTTCTGTTGGATTATTCAGTAGTTGGGTTAGCTTAGATAGTAAATTATCATCAACCGAAGTTGTTTTTTTGAGCAATAGAAATTTATCCCAAGCTTTTTTAAAACGCTCAACTGAAAACGGTTTTAATAAATATTCAATTCCGTTACTCTCAAAAGCATCCATCAAAAACTGATTGTAAGCTGTTGTGAAAATTATCGGACACGAAACATTTACTTCCTGATAAATTTCAAAAGCATTTCCGTCTTGTAATTCGATATCCGAAAGAATTAAATCTATAGACTTCTCTTGTTTCAAAAACTCGATAGCTTCCGAAACAGTTCCGATTTCAGCGATAATTTCCGTAGAATTATCGACCTCTGCCAGAAATCTTTTGAGTTTTTTTCGAGCAGGAATTTCGTCTTCTATAATGACAACTTTAATCATTTTCTTGTTGGATTATGGGTAAAATTACAGTGAATTTTTCGTTTGAATGTTGAATCTCGATGTTTTGTTTCGATAACAAATCATATTGTTCTTTCAGGTTTTTTAAAGCTCTTCCTGATGTATTTTTCGGATTTCTTTTCTGAACGATGTTGTTGGATATTATCAACTTATCCGAAATTTCTATTTTAATACAGATAGGATTGTTTTCTGTCCCTAAATTGTGTTGAATGGCATTTTCCAACAGTAATTGCAAAGCAAGCGGAACGATATTTCCTCTAGTTTTTCTTTCCTGAACGATTTCCAACTGATAGGATTTTCCGTATTTGTGCTGCATCAGACTAAAGTAACTTTTCGCAAAAGCTAATTCATCCTCAATAGAAACCATTTTTTTGTCGGTGGCTTGAAGAACATACCTATAAATTTCAGAAAATTCATTGAGAAAATCAGAGGCTTTGGTCTTGTCTTCTTCTATGAGTTGGTCTAAAACATTGAGGTTATTAAACAGAAAATGCGGATTCAACTGAGTTTTGAGTTGGCTTATCTTACTTTTAGAAATAGCTTGGTTATACAGAGTAATTTTCTCTTGGTTCTCTTTGTTTTTCTGATAATAATAGTAAGCCAAAAAGAAACTTCCGTAGATAAATCCGTTTAAAAAGTTGGTAAAGGTTGTGAGTAGAAAAGTCTTTTGGTTAAAATTCCTCTCAAAAGTATCAAAGATAAAAGCAAGTATCAATCCGCTAATATTCATTATCAGAATATATACAAGAATGGATGACGTAAATATTTTGAGAAGTTCTGCTGAGGTGAAAATGGCTGATTTTTGCCAAAGCTTGATAAAATAATGAATGGTCAAAAACAAGATACCTACAGAAATTAAAGTCACTAAAGCTGCTTCAGGCGTGAAAATATATTTATCAATGGTTCCTCTTACGGCAATTCGGGAGTAGATAGATTGCACGTAAGCGAAAAGCAGAATAAATAATAAAAAATACTTATTCTGAAGGATGATATAAAGTAATTTTTTCATTCAAGAGCATTGTGATGATACAAAAATAGCCCTATAAAATTTATAAGACTATTTTTGAGGGATGAATTTACTTTTTATGATCCGGAAAAGAAGCGATTATTTCTCCTTTTTCATTAAAGAAATCGAGTTTAGCGTTGTTTTCTTTATCCACATAAAACATGGCTCTTGGAGCTCCTTGGTCATCGAATAAAAACAACCCGTTGTTTTCACTTCTGGTTTTTCCGAGCATTACTCTTGGAGTTGAACCAATCAATTCTTGTTCTACATATTGCTTATATTTTTGTCTGACCATCTCCGGATTTGTTTTTTTCAACTCCTCCAGCTCTTTGGCAATTTCCATAGATTTTAATTGTGTTTCTTTTTTAGCTCTGTCATTAAAAACTAAGCTGCTGGATACGAATCTTTCATTTCCGTTTGAGTAATCTTCTGTGAGAAGTTGCATCACTTGATCTCCGTCATATTGGTCATAGGTTAAAGAAAGTCCAGAACTATGTCCGTCTGCTTTCTTTTGTCCGTCATAAATGAATCCACCACATTCAATACCGTTTTCGTTGAAAAACAACATTCCTGAACGTTTTTTTCGGGTTTCGTTCGTAGGACGATTGTTGACGATAGTATTTCCGTTCGGGAAACGCTCTACGTTAGTAATAATCATTTTTACGGTTCCGTCTTTTTCTATGATGTTGATTCGCTCTACATCAATCTCTGAGAATCGTTGATTGCCTGATTTTTTGAAAGCCGAAGTAACGGCTATTATTGCTCCTAAAGCTACTGTTAAGGCAAACGCTCTTAAAAATATAAGTTCTTTGTTCATGTTTTTTCTGTTTTTAGAGGTTAAAATTTATTTTGACAGAACAAAACTAATTGGGTTCAATCTCGTTTTCAACTGAAAAATAATGAGCTAAGGAAAAATTCCGATAAGCTACGGATAAACCGATTTAAGAGGTTTTTCTGATTTATTTATCTTTCGTAGAAAAATTGTTTATTATCTTTGTTCTTCCATAAAAACAAACAATGGCTAAACGACAAAAGAAGAGAAGTTTACTCAAAAAGCATTTCTTTACTAAAAACAGGATTGTATTGCTTAACGAAAATACCTTTGAGGAAATTTTTTCGTTGCGACTCAATTTGATGAATGTTTTCGTAGCTATCATGCTTGTTTCGATTGTGATGCTTTCACTAACGACTTATGTGATTGCCTTTACACCTTTAAGAGAGTATATTCCGGGTTATTCGTCTCCTCAATTGAATCACCAAGTGATGGAGCTCACTTTGAAAACCGATTCTTTGCAACATGTTTTACATCAAAACAACATTTATCAAGAGGCTATCAGAAAAGTGCTCACAGGCGAATTAGAACACTCTCGTTTTAATAAAGATTCTATTATTGCAACCGAAATGGCGAAGATTTCTGATATGGATTTTGTGCCATCAAAAGAAGATTCTCTGTTGCGAAATGAAGTCGCTTTGGAGGATAAATATAACCTTTTCGAAAAAGCTGAACCCAAAGTAAACATCGTTTTGTTTGCTCCTGTAAAAGGGCATATCACACAAAAATATAGCCCAAAAGACAAACATTTTGCTGTTGATGTAGCACTTCCGGAAGGAACTCCAATCAAATCTGTGGCTCGTGGAACGGTTATTTTTGCAGATTGGACACCCACTAACGGAAATGTAGTAATCATTAACCATCCGGATGGTATTATGACCGTATATAAACACTGTCAATCCATCACCAAAAATCAAGGTGATGTGGTGAAAACAGGAGAAGTAATTGCCACAGCAGGCAATACCGGAACTCAATCTACAGGAGTGCATTTGCATTTCGAACTCTGGAAAAACGGGGTTCCATCAGACCCTACCCAATTTATTGAATTTGAATAATGTCCATAAAAAGTTTTTTATCTAAAATTGTAGCCAAAGTAGTTGTAAAGCAAACAAAAAAATGGTCTGAAAACCCAATTCAGACCCAACAAAACGTTTTCTCACAGCTGATAAAAAGTGCTCAACATACCGCTTTTGGCAAAGACCATCATTTTGATAAAATTGCTTCTTATGAAGATTTTGTCAAATATGTTCCCATAAGAGATTACGAAGAAATTAAACCTTATATCGAAAGAGTTGTAAAAGGAGAAAGCGATGTGCTTTGGAAAGGGAAACCACTTTATTTTGCAAAAACTTCAGGAACGACATCTGGAGCGAAATATATTCCGCTTACCAAAGAGTCGATGCC
>JBEBUB010000114.1:0-6954 GCA_040393445.1 Flavobacterium beibuense | reverse complement strand
CCGGCTTCGGGTTGAAAGATAGTTTTTCCTACAGCAAAAGCTCCCATAGATTCTCCGGGTCTGTTGGAGTTAATCACATCTGTATATTGTGAATACATGGGCACACTACTACCAAACAACACTAAAGGCAGGGCTTTTCTGAGGAAAGACATAAGCTAAATTTTAGAGAGTTTCTTACAAGAGTCAAAAATAGTGTTTTTTTTACTCACTACAAAGCTATGTCAGGAGAGGTTTAATTTAAAATTCGAGCTGCTTTGACGAAATTTTTCTGATAATAAGGCTCTTTGGTAGAAGAGACAATCACCCCTCTTTTGGTGGAAGAGTGAACGAATTTTATTTCGTCTTTACTTACTTCTGTAACGATACCAACATGGTTGATTCGTTTACCTCCGTTTGTGATGAAAAATACCAAATCACCTTCTTGAATATCTGAATCCTTGATTTTTGCTCCGAATTCTGCCATTTCGTATGAAGAGCGAGGTAGAGAAATATCAAATTTTTTAAAGGTAGAATACACAAGCCCGGAGCAATCAAAACCCGATGAATCCGTCCCGCCATATTTGTATTTTGTTCCGACATGTTTTAAAGCAGAAGAAATAATATTGTTATTGAGTTTCTTATTGCTGACAGTATTTGATTTTATCTCAGTTTTTGACTCCGATACCGAGGCGGTTTTCATTTTCGGAGATGATTTTTGGGTTTTGTTGTATGCTCTTTCTTCGGTTTGGGCTTTCTTTTTTACTTTTGAAGTTGATTTACAAGAAACCATTCCCAGTAGTGGTAAACAGAGCAATAAGTAAAGTGTTTTTTTCATGCTATTGTAAGTTGATCATCACCCCAAATAGGCTTGTATTTCCCACTAAGGTAAAACGAGAATAGGAATAATCAAAACGGAGTTTACCCATTTTGAGTCCGACACCTGCTGAGATGCCTGCAAAGGTTCGTTGTTCATCCATTTTTAGTTCTTGTCCTCTTCGGAAGTTGTAGCCTAATCTGATGTTAAAACTCTTTTGAGGAAAAAGCTCTGCCCCGATAATCACGTGTCTCAAAGCATTGTTGACAAACGAAGGTTTATCTTCTTTCACAGTTCCGTCAAGGCTTTCTTCGTTATTCACCGGATTCGTAAAAGCTACATTCCATTGTTGAAGGTTTTCTAACGTAAGATGCCAACGGATAGGAACGTGTTCTAACTCTTGAGAAATTCCCGCAATGATTTCGAAAGGCAGGTTCTCACGAGTACCAGCATAGGTGGTAATCTGAGTTCCCATATTTCGAACAGAAAGAGCAATATTGATGTCATTGTCTCGATCGATATAAATAGCTCCGATGTCAAGGGCAGCTCCAAAAGAGCTATAACTCTCCAAAGTCGAAGTAATGAGTTTGAGGTTACTTCCCAGATAAATATCGGTCCAAGGAATGTTGTAGGCATAACCGAAAGAAAGTGCCATTTCACTACCCGTAAAGTCACTGGTGAGGAGTCCGTTTTCGTCACGACCTTCAAAAGTTCCGTAGTTGATGTAGTTTACTCCTGCGTGAAAAGTCTGTACACGTCTGTCCCAAGTGTAGGCATAAGCAGCAGTTCCGTAGCTTATTTCTCCGAAGTAATTTCCGTAGTTCACAGACAGGTGATTATCCATATCTACGTTTATGGTAGCCGGATTAAAAAGAGCTTGGTTTACGTCATGGTCATAAATCGTAATCACTTTACCACCCATAGCGGCTTGCCTAGGAGAGGTCATCAGATTCAGGAATTGATAAACAGAACGACCACCTACCTGACCAAAAGCAAGTGTTCCTGAGAATAGGATAATAAAAAATACAGCTTTTTTGAACATCAATTAAAGACTAAAAACTCTATAGGATAACGAGAAAGCGAAGATATTATTTTTAAAGGGAAAAAAAGTTATTTAAACGAAAAATAGATGCATTATTCTACTATAGTTCTAAAGGTCAAATTAACTCTGGGAGTTTGCACTTTTTTGGTAGGAGGGAGGCGATGCAACCAATGGCTCTGCGTTACATCTTTCATAATTAGCAGACTTCCGTGTTCTAAAATAAGTTCGACTTTTTGCTGGGTTTGTTTGTGTTTAAAGGCAAACTTTCGTGCTGCTCCAAAGCTAAGCGAAGCAATCGCTCCGTTTTTCTTTAAATCTTTTTCGGCATCGCTGTGCCAAGCCATGCCTTCATCACCGGAATGATAGAGGTTCAACAGGCAAGAATTAAAAGTTTCACCTGTTTGGGTTTCGATTTTGATTTTGAGTTCTAAGAGTTCTTTTGTCCAAGGCAAGGCAAGTTTGGTAGTGTTGGAATAGGTGTATTCAAAAGGTTTATCGCCATACCAAGCTACTTTACGTTTGGTGATGATTTCTTTCCCGAAGATAATAGCCATGTCGTTCTTCCATTCGATTTGATGTAGTAGCTTTTCGAAATAATAATCTGATTCTTCTAAGGTAAACACTTTACCGTAATAGTTCACTATTCCGTCATACGGAAGCAGGTTTTCATTGCTATTAGATTCTGAATAGAACAGTTTCATAACTCTATATTTGTTTTAGCACTTTCCCAACCGATGATAGCTGTTTTTCGGGTTGGTCCCCACATATAGCCACCAATGTTTCCCGAAGATTGAATGACCCGATGACACGGAATCAAAAAAGCAATCGGATTGCTCCCTATGGCTGTTCCGACAGCTCTTGAAGCGGTTGGTGTCCCGATTTGTTCTGCGATAGAACCATAAGTAGAAAGCTTTCCCATCGGGATTTTAAGTAAAGCCTCCCATACTTTAAGTTGAAAGTCGGTTCCTTTAAGGTGGAGTTTTACTTGGCTTAACGTATTCCAATCGTTATGGAAGATAGCCAAAGCATTTTGTTGAAAGCTATCGGTTTGGTGTTGTAAGTGAGCATTCGGGAATTTCGTCATTAACCCTTTGATAGCATCGCCTTGGTGGTTGTCAAAAGCCATATAACAAATCCCTTTTGGAGTGGAGGCTACAATAAGCCTCCCGAACGGACTCTCAGTAAAACTGTAGTTAATCGAAAGGTTTTTTCCTCCGTTTTTGTATTCGGCCGGAGTCATTCCTTCGATGTTGATGAAAAGATCGTGCAATCTTCCCGTTCCGGAAAGTCCGGTTTGGTGTGCTGCATCAAACAGAGTTGCTTGTTTTTGTTGAAGCAAACTTTTGGCATGCTCGATACTAATGTATTGCAAAAACTTTTTCGGAGTTGTGCCTGCCCATTCGCTGAACAAGCGTTGAAAGTGAAACGGACTCAAATGCACTACCTCAGCCACTTCATCCAAATTGGGTTGTGACTTAAAGTTCGCCTTTATAAAAGCAATCGCCTTTGCAATTCGTTCGTAATTGAGTTCTTGTTGATTCATTTTCAATGTTGTTGAAAGGCAAAGGTCTGCACTTTCTTGTAAAACTAAAACCCGAAAGTTGCTATATTAGTATAAAAAGTTCTTAAAGTTATTCTTGAAGAATCACTAGTTTGTTACTCAGTTTAGGGAATGCTTTTTTAATTTGATTCAATCCCGGTGCTGCATCAATAAAATACCAATTTTCTCCGGAGTCTGTTGAAATAGCAATTAAACTAGTTTTTTTAGTGATTTTTTGGTCTTGAATTTTCAGGGTTATCGTCTGAGGAACTGTGCATTGGAGTTCGTTTTCTACCCGTATAATCTCTGAGGGTTCACCAATGGTTAAATCAAGAAATTCTGCCCCTTCAGCTTTCATTTTCTGAATTTGGTTTTTTACTGCTTTAATCATTTGTTGCCTTCCTCCAGCCATTTCAATTATAGTGGGATGAGTATATTTAGAGAAAGCTTCATAGTCTTTTTCTAAAAAGACTTTTCTCATGTGGTTTGCTTGTTCTTTAAGCCTGACCGAAGAGTTTGACTGACCATAGCCAACAGACAGAAAAAATAGAAATTGGAATAAAACAATGATTCGGTTCATATTCTTTACTTTTTGATTAACCACAGAGATTTTTATATTTTTTATATAAATAATAGATTTCTCAAATTTTTGAATTGAATGCAAAGCATTCCATCAGTGTAAATTACATTATATTTTTTGAATAATTTTTATTTGATATTTGTGCATCTGTGGCTTAAAAATAAACATTTATTGATAAAATTCGTTCGGATATTCTACTGTTCCTGTGACGCCTTGTAAGGCATTTTCAGTAAGTTCGATGAGCATACAGTTTTCATCAGGAACTTCAAATGGTAGTTTTATTCCGTAGTTTTTTGTCATTGTATAACCGAATTTAGGATAATACTTTTCGTGTCCTAATAAAATCACAGAATCAAATCCGAGTTCTTTAGCTCTTAGGTGAACTTCTTGAATGAGTTTTCCTCCGATTCCTTTTCCTTGATACTCTTTTAAAACTGCTATAGGTGCTAAGGCTAAAGTCGTTTTTTGAAAATCTTGGTTTATGATTTTAATCTTTGTCAGCAAGACATACCCTACGATTTTTTTGTCAATTTCAGCAACTAAAGACAATTCCGGAACAAACGATTCCGCATTTCTTAATCGTTCTACTAAGAACTGTTCTTTATGGTCTGTAAAAACTTCATTCTCAAAAGCATTTTTGATTAGGTTAAATACTTCGATGTAGTCTTTAGTCTCTTCTTTTCTAATCTTCATTTTTAGGTTTGCTGATTTAATTCTTTTACGAAATCTTTTGTCGTCTCCAAGCAATTACTTTTATTCCGTCAGAATAATGCATCGCATTGGGTTGGCTATCTCCTAAATTGACTGTGCCAATTTTATATTTCATTTCTAGGCTCTGCAGATTTACATTTTTTAGAGGCCATTCTTTATGATGAATGTCGTATCGATAGAGTTCGGCTTTTTTGTCAAGATATAAACAGTAACGTTCTGTCAACCATTTGTCAAGTTCAGATTTATCAGTAATTTCTTTTTTGATATCAAATAAAGTATTTAGTCTAAACCCCTTTTTTATGTTGTCTGAACTATATAATTTGTCTGTTCGTTTGATTTTTGCTTTTTCGTAAGGTAATCCTGAAATTGTTTTGGCAACAAAAGCAGAAATTAATTTTCCGGCTTCAATGTTTAAGAAATATACGCCTTTTTTATTGTCATTATCAATATAGGTTCTAATGTTGATCTCATCAAAATTAGATAGGTAATCAATTGACGGTAAATGTTTAGGTCGTATTTTTTCCATCGTAAAGGCAACTAACGAAACATAACAATCACCATTGAAAGTATCTATGTTTAAATTTGTCGGGACACACTTTCTTAAAAGTTCATAAGGAACTATCCAATGTAAAAACAAAGCTCTGTTCCATTCTTGATAGTATATCCATTTTTCTTTCGGAATATCGAAAGGTCTATGTGCAGTATTGTTTAATATATCTTCTATTACATTCATTTGTTAAAGTAAATATATACTTTACTCCTTTTTTTGCATAATTATTTATCTTCCGTTTGTGAACTAATAAAAGGGATTCTAGACACTTTAGTCAGTTTTTGAGAAACGTAAAGCGTTCAAATTTTGTAATTTCAAAATCTAAATTATTCATATCATCATAGTAATATTCAGCATGATATGTTAATCTAGATTTGTTGTAGTACTGAATACTTTTTATATTTCCATTTTTTAAATAAATTTTTTTAGACCAACTTGTTTTCTTGTGCTTATTATAAAAACCGATAATTTCTACACTTTTATATTTCTTAAGATTTTCATTCTTTTCAAATTTTTCGAATGATTGGCTAAAAAGTGTTGAAGAGATTAAAAGAAAATTTAATAATAGAAAATTCATATTTGTTTATTGCAGTTTGGTCTGGGCAAAATGACTAACAACGGTTTGTTTCTTCTAGTTATTCATTTACTATTTTTACTTTTGTTCCGTCTGGTAAATCTTTAATTTGCTTGTGAATTTGTCCACTTAATTCAAAATGTACTTCTATGTCAGTTAACTCGAAATTCTCTGGCTCATATTCGCCACCCAAAACGGGAAGTTTTTTATAGCCATAAAGTTTCTTTTCGGTTAATTCTAGTCCTTCTTTTTTTAGCTCTGCTACGAGTTCAACCAAAAACCATTCACTTACAATTTCGTTGTTGTTTAGTTTCTCTTTAAATTCAATTTTGTCTTCTGCTACTTTTTCAATTATACCTTCTCCAACATTTAACCAGTAACACTTTCCATTTATGTCTTCGAGAAATATATCGCCAATACTCGAAACTAAAATTGGAGTTTTGTCATTTCCAATTAACCAATCCCAGCTTTCTGTTATTCTTTTTAAATCGATATAAGAAAAATCGACTTTTAAATCGTCCCAAGTAATTTTCATTTTTTTTATTAATTAGTTTCTAAAGATAACAAAATTTGAATGCCTAATAATCCGATTTCTTTGCTAATATTTTATCAACATAGAATTTGCTAAATATGGTAACGACGCTAACTAGTATAAAAGTAATTGTTTGATAAGATTTATGATCTAAAACTTCAGACCAAGCCAATATTATTACACATGAAACAATGTCTATTCTAGCAACAGATTTTCCTCCGGAAAATCCGGAAGTAGCCATTGAAGCAAACCGCTTTTGTGCACAGTTTATTTTACTTCAACGATATTTCCTTTTTGATATGAGTATAATTTTTTTGATAACAATTTCCCACCATTTTTATGGATTTCTTCAATCATTTTTTTTAATCCATCGAGTGCTTTTGGGTCATTGCCATTTATGAAAACAATTATATCTTTTGATGGTACTCCAAATATTATATTTTCACCTAATTCTTCAGCCAATATATCTAAAACTTCATTTATTAATAAAAAAGAAGATTCATAATCTCCACCACAACTAATACCTAAACCACCAAAATTTGTTTCGTGTGTTTTTATTTTTTTACTATATTTATTTATTAAATTCTCTTTTGCTAGTTCATCTAATTCTTCAAAAGTCAATTCACTAGGTA
>JBEBUB010000113.1:0-6999 GCA_040393445.1 Flavobacterium beibuense | reverse complement strand
AATGTGAATTTTGTCAAACAAATAGGGGAAGATACATTTCAGATCAGAACTTACGAAAGAGGTGTGGAAGACGAAACACTCTCATGCGGAACCGGAGCCACGGCGGTTGCTATTGCGATGTATGAAATTGGCAAAGCTTTATCAAACGAAATTTCTATTCAAGTTCAAGGAGGAGCACTTAGTGTTGCTTTCGAGAAAAATAGTAAGTATAATTCGGTTTTCTTAAAAGGTCCGGCTCAATTTGTGTTTGAAGGTCATTTTAAGTTTTGATTAACCATTGGCATAAGTTTTGCCTATAAATATTGTTAAATATTAAATTCTAACTATATGAAAAAAGTGTTTTTATTTTGTTTATCTGTGGTTGCGATGATGTCTTGTTCATCTACCAAAGATATCAAGTCTCAAGATGGAATTAAAGGAAGCTGGATGATTACAAACGTAAATTATACGGGTTCAGATTACATCAAAGTGAATTCTTTCAACATTGCTGATGCAAAATGTTTTGAAGGAAGTATGTGGAATTTTGTTCCGAATAACAATAAAGGAACGATGGAACTTGCCAAGTCAGGTTGCCCAGCATTTAGCAGCCCGATTGTTTGGACAATTACCAAAACAGGTGATTTTACTTTGAAAATTACTGAAGGCGACAAAGCTAAAAACGTAACACAAGGTTATTTCTTAAAAGTAAGAAACCAAACTGATAATTCTTTTCAACTTGTGGATAACGTAAATGTTGGAGGGAAAAATACAGAAGTAATCTATCAATTTGTTAAACAATAAATCTATCATCGTATGAAAAATGTAAAAATATCTTTAATCGCTTTAGCAGTATTAACAGCTACTATATTTACAGGTTGTGAGTCTGTTAAAAATGCTAGTAATGAGCAAAAAGGAGTTGCTATTGGAGCAACTGCAGGAGCTGTAATTGGTGGTATTCTTGGAAATAATGTTGGAAAAGGTGGAAACACAGCAGCCGGAGCTATCATCGGAGGTGCTGTTGGAGGTCTTGCCGGAGGAGTAATCGGGAATAAGATGGATAAACAAGCTCAAAAAATTGAAGAAGCGCTTCCCGCAGCTGATGTAGTGAGAGTTGATGAAGGAATTCAATTAGTATTAGGAGAGAGTTCAGTTAATTTTGATACGAACAAAGCTACATTAACTTCAACTGCTAAAGCTAATCTTGATAAATTGCTTCCGGTTTTCACCGAATATGCAGAAACAGATATTAAGATTTATGGCTATACAGACAGCACAGGACCTGCTGACTTTAATTTAAAACTTTCTGAGCAAAGAGCCAATTCAGTAAAAGATTATTTGGTAGGTAAGGGGTTAAAATCTTCTCGTTTTGAAACCAAAGGAATGGGGATTGCAGACCCAATTGCAGACAACTCAACTGTTGAAGGAAGAAGCAAAAACAGACGTGTAGAGTTTGCTATCACAGCTAACGAAACTATGAAGCAACAAGCTGAAAAAGAGGCGCAACAGAAATAAACACTAGTTCTTAACTAAATTTTAACAAAAAAGAGTGCTTCGTGCACTCTTTTTTTTATAACTTCGCTCCATTGTTTAACTATAAAAAATAATTAATTATGAGAAAAAATTTACTTTTAGCTTCTTTTTTGTTTGCAGGGGGCTTATTTACGATGAATGCTCAAACAGTTCTTTTTGAAGATAGTTTTGAGAGTTATACTGATTTTGAATTTGAAAATATTTCTCCTTGGACATTGCTAGACCAAGATGGAGCGATGTATAATTATACAATACAAAATTATACATTTCCTAATCAGGGTGAATTACCTTCTTTTATTGTATTCAATCCGGCTTTAACTACACCTAGCTTAACTGGGGAGCCTGCACTCCCTCATTCTGGAGATAAGTACATGGCTGCTTTTGCTTCCTATAACCTGAATGAAGATGAAACAGAAGCTATAGCTGTTACACAAAGCGATTGGCTAATTTCTCCTCAAATAACACTTGGTGATTCTGGAAATAATGTTTCATTTTGGGCAAAATCATACACTATTCAATATGGTGCAGAACGTTTTAATGTGTTAGTATCTACTACAGATACAAACCCATCTAGTTTTACAAAAATTAGTGATGGTAATTATACTACTGTTCAGGATGCATGGGAAGAATTTTCATATAACCTTGATGCTTATTCAGGACAACAAGTATATATAGCAATCCAATGTGTTTCTCATGATTCATTTATATTTATGGTAGATGATTTCTCAGTAACTACAACTGGAACAGTTTCTGTTGATAGTGTTTTAGCTGGTTCTTTCTCTGTGTATCCAAACCCTGTAAAAGATATGTTGAATATCTCTAACAGCATCGGTGCAGAAATCAACACAGTAACAGTTACAGATATCAACGGTAGAACTGTGAAGCAAGTAGCTGCAAACGGTGTAGAGTCTCAAATCAACATCGCTGATTTGAATGCAGGTGTTTATTTTGTAAACATCAACTCAAACCAAGGAAGTCTTACTAAAAAGATTGTAAAACAATAAAGATTGTACTTGATAGACCATAGCGATTAGATTATGGTTAGAAAAAGAGCTTAGTGATAAGCTCTTTTTTTTATTTTCATTTCATCCCTTATTTGAATATTAGTATATAATTATTGCAATTTATTTGCTTTTTAACAACCAAGCACTTGTGAGTATTCTTTTAATTTGTAATTTAGCACCCAAGTTTAACATAAAAAAAATACTATGAAAAAATTATTACTATCAGTAGCGTTTATATCAGCTACATTTATCGGAGCAAATGCTCAAACAGTTTTGTCTCAGACAACTTCGTCTACTCCTGTAGACGGAACTTCAATTGCTTGTGGGTCTCAAACAGGTATATCGGATAACAAATATTTTAGAGCCTATACAATAGATTCTGATTTTACAATTTGAGCTGTTCAAGTATGCATTGAAACAGATTTGGGTGGGCCCTTTGCATAAGATGTCAAGCTTTACACTTCAGCTACATCGTTTCCAGGATCTTATCCGGCAGGATTAACAGAAATCGCAAGTACTACTTATAACTTAGATGATCAGGAACTTACTACAGTAGATATTCCTATTTCTGCTAGTGTTTCTGCGGGTTCAACTTTGGTTGTTGAAGTAGGTCATGCAGCTACTCCTGGGGCTTTCTTCTATATAGGAGCTAATGAGGCTGGTCAAAGTGCACCAGGATATATACTATCTGAAACTTGCGAACTTACTACTCCTACTACTTTTGCAGGAATTGGTTTTGCTGATGTTCATATTATAATTAATGTAGTTGAAGGTACTGCAAGTGTTGAAGATTTTGCTTCAAATTTCTCAGTTTATCCAAACCCTGCTACAAACGTTATCAATGTTGCTAACTCTGCAGACGTAATCAACAACGTAACTATTACAGACCTTAATGGTAGAACTGTAAAACAAGTTACTTCTGGAGTAAACGAAGCTCAAATCAACATTTCTGATTTAGCTCAAGGAGTTTACATCCTTAACGCTTCTTCAAACGATAAATCGTTTACACAAAAAATTGTAAAACAATAAGCGGTTTATATAAAAACTTTAAATCAAAAAAATCCCAAATCTGAAATAGGTTTGGGATTTTTTATGGGATAAAATCTCGATTAAACTATGTTGATAGAATATGTTTGTGTTCCTGATATATTAATTTTATTGTAAACGACTTCGTAATTATTAAACAAAGCTTCAGTCAATATTTCAGATTGGATGTAAAGTACTTGCCCCTCTTGACTGCTTCTTTATATAGTAAATCGTTTGTAAAAAAGCACATAAAAGTGCTGGTTTTGTGTATATTGATGATAAAAAAATATTAATTTATTTTAATTTAATATTTTTTATTATATTTGGCTTGTTATTAACAATTAAAATCATTTTACTTATGAGAACAAAACAATTAATTTTAACAGGATTATTAATGTGTGGTGTTTTAACTATGCAGGCACAAAACACAGCAGAAACAGAGGCTGTCACTAGTGGAGGAGAGCAATCAGCAACTTATGGAATTGGAAATGCATTTTATGGTGTAGGAGCAGGGAAACAATCAGATGTATTAGGTTCGACAATACTCATTCCTACAGGAAAGGATTATAATACTTATTTGGGAAATTATGCAGGATTAAAAACTAATGGTTCAAATAATGTTTTTATAGGCTATGATTCAGGTCTTCGTGGTCCTGGCCGCATTACGACAGGTTCAGGAAGCGGTAATGTTTTTATTGGTGCTAATGTTAGATACACAGTTCCTACTGGCTCATCAATCAATAACAGATTAGCTATAGACAACTCTGCGACAACCACTCCATTAATCTGGGGAGATTTTGCAGAAAACCAGTTAAAGTTTCATGGTAAAGTGGGGATTGGCTTTGGTTTTGGTGATATACCATTAACCGCTGGAGGGATGAATGTAAGTAATTATAATTTATTCGTACATGGAGGTATTCTTACGGAGGAAGTAAGAATAATGCTGCAAACACAATGGGCAGATTATGTTTTCGAAGAAGATTATAAACTTCCTAAACTTGAAGAAGTAGAACAATTTATTGTTGAAAACAAACATTTACCTAATGTACCTTCTGCAACAGAAGTAGCAGAAAATGGTATTGAGCTTGGAGAGATAGCTAAAATTCAACAGGAAAAAATAGAAGAACTCACATTGTATATTATTGAGCAAAATAAAATCAATAAAGACCAAGCGGAACAAATTGCTCAACAACAAGCAGAATTAAACGAGCTAAAAGAACAAGTAAAACTTCTTTTAGAAACTAAAAACTAACTTTAAACTCAAAAGTTATGAAAAAGATACTTTTAATATTTTTGAGTTTTCTGGTTTCTCCGTTACTAATGGGGCAGGAAAAAGGAAAATCTTCTTTGAAGAATGAGATTATTCAAATAGAGGAAGAAATTAAATCTTTTATTTCAGAAAATAAAGATAAATATAGACTGACCGAGAAACGAATTACAGAGATAAAAACTTCGTTGAAAACAAAAAATGATGATGTTCATTTTTCTAAACTATCTGCTGATAATTTATCTGAAACTCTGGAATCAGAAAAATATGTGGAATTGCGAAAATTGTATTTCAGAGAAAATTCAGAAAAAGCTAAATATTATACATTTTCGTACCAATGAAATTACGAAAGATATATGTGAGAATGGCAACTTTGAAACTACAATTTTAGATGATTATACATTTAGAAGGAGGCAGTACACAAATGGTCAGGAAATTTTGTGTGATTATGATACTGAAACAATAGCTTTTCAAGGTTTTAATGCCTCTACCATTCCCAATAATTTTGCTAATAATGTTCATGCTACATTAACCCGAGCAACAGACAATAATGGAAATCCAGTTTATCAACCAAATATACTAAATGCTCCTAATTCTGCCCAGATAAGTGTTACAAATAATAGTGATTTCGCTATTAATCTAAATAATAATACACAACCAAACGGAGAGGGGACTATAAGCGATCCTAATAGAACACTTGCAGTTACGATGTCGAGGCAATTTATTGCAAGTAGTTCTGAGGTAACATTTTCTTTTAATTTTGTGTGTATAAATCCAAGAGATTCAATAAATATAAATGGAAATTTAGTTCCTACCCATCCTGAGGAAGATCAACCTAGATTTAGAGCCCGGCTTTATAATCATTTAGGAGTTCCAGTAAGTGAATTTTGTTTAGTTGCAGATGTTGAAAATACTCTGATGTTTCATAATGCAACTCCAGGTAATACCAGTTCTCCACTTATTTACACAAACTGGCAATGTGCTACATTAAGCACCGGTGGGACTTATCTTCTTCCTGAGGAGGAAAGAGAAATGACTCTTGAATTCTTAGTCAATGATTGTACACAAGGTGGGCATTTTGGTACAGTTTATATAGACGATATTTGTATTGATGGTTGCGAAAATCCAGTGTTTGGTAACCTTGAATTGGATTTTAATAATCCTCAATTAGGTAATTGTCCTGCTTTTCCTTTAGAAATATGCGGAACGTATATTGCACCACATTCAGTAGATGATCCACCGTTGTTTGCTGAACTACAGAGTATACAGTTAACCATAGTTCAAAACGGAAATGATGTGACACCACCCATAAATGTACCATCATATATTACTAACATTTCCAATGGAGCGGAAAATCAGTTTTGTTTTACATTAAATGAATCTGATTTTGGCTCTACACCTCCCACAGGAGAATTCGAATTCAGATTGGATGCTGTATTTGTTTATGATAACAATGGTTCACCAATAACTTTCCCAATATCCACTACTTCGGCGATACCAGGTCCTGATGTGACTTTTATTGATTGTAATTGTTGTGATGATTGTTGTCCAAATCATCACGTTGTTACTGAGGAAGTTCCTACTTCAGTTATACATACTAAGCAGGCAGAATATACTCTTGTTGCTAAAAATAAAATAAATGCTAATATTACATCGCCTTCTACTCTTGTATCTTATCACGCAGGGGATTGGGTTTTGCTTAAACCTCCTTTTCATGCTATGACTGGATCACGAGTTATAGCTTATATAGAAGGATGTGCTGAGTTTTACCAACAAAAGCAAATTGCTAATAGTAATAGTTTGATAAAAAATGTGCAGCCGAGAGCAATTGAGGAAATAGAATTAGAAAAAATAGTAGAGATAAACACACAAGAAACTTTCTTGGTTCATCCAAATCCTACGAAAGAATTTATAAATATTTCAGCTACTAATTTAATTGATGTCGTAATAATTACTGACCTTAATGGTAGGGTAGTTAAGCAAATTAAACCAGAAGGAATTGAAGTTCAGGTCAATATCTCAGATTTAGAACAAGGAGTTTACATCCTTAATGCTACTTCAAACGGTAAATCATTTACACAAAAAATCGTGAAGCAATAATTTTCACAAAACATATTCAATAAAAAAAGGAGCTGTACTAGACTGCC
This sequence comes from Flavobacterium beibuense, assembly GCA_040393445.1. Lineage (GTDB taxonomy): Bacteria > Bacteroidota > Bacteroidia > Flavobacteriales > Flavobacteriaceae > Flavobacterium > Flavobacterium beibuense_B. The sequence goes on along the minus strand of JBEBUB010000113.1, from coordinate 46 downwards.
CCCCAAAGTTTAGACAAATTTAAACTTAATTTTGATATAAATGAGT
>JBEBUB010000112.1:0-7055 GCA_040393445.1 Flavobacterium beibuense | reverse complement strand
GTGTGGTGGGTGATGATGCTCAGAGTATCTATGCCTTTCGTGGGGCGAATATCAATAATATTTTGAACTTTCAACGAGATTATCCGAATGTTCAAACCTATCGTTTGGAACAAAATTATCGTTCTACTCGAAATATCGTAGAAGCAGCCAATTCGGTTATTGATAAAAACAAAACTAAACTTGAAAAGACCGTTTGGACAGCCAATGACGACGGAGGTAAAATAAAAGTCAACAGAAGTTTGACTGATGCAGAAGAAGGTCGTTTTGTGGCTTCTACCATCTTTGAACAAAAGATGCAAAACCAGTTGCATAATGGTCAATTTGCAGTTCTGTATCGTACGAATGCCCAGTCCAGAGCCATTGAGGATGCTCTGAGAAAAAGAGATATTCCGTATCGCATTTACGGAGGTTTGTCTTTCTACCAACGTAAGGAAATCAAAGATGTTTTAGCTTATTTGAGATTGGTGATTAACCCGAAAGACGAGGAGGCACTAGTGAGAATCATCAACTATCCGGCTAGAGGAATTGGTGACACAACAATGGAGAAACTAACCATTGCAGCTAACCATTATAAACGTTCGATTTTTGAAGTGATGGAAAACATCGACAAAATTGATCTGAAGCTGAATGGCCCAACCAAACAACGTTTACAGGATTTTGTAACGATGATTAAGAGTTTCCAAATTATAAGCGAAAATAACGATGCTTTTTATACGGCTGATTACGTAACCAAAAAATCAGGGCTTTTCCAAGAACTGAAAAAAGAAGCTACGACTCCCGAAGATGTTGCTCGAATGGAAAACGTTGAAGAGCTTTTAAACGGTATGAAAGACTTCATCGAAGGTCAAAAAGAAATAGACGGAGCAACCGGAAATCTATCGGAATTCTTAGAAGATGTAGCTCTAGCAACCGATTTAGATAAAGATACAGGCGATGACGATAGGGTAGCGATGATGACCATTCACTTAGCGAAAGGATTGGAGTTCCCTCATGTGTTTATCGTAGGGCTCGAAGAAGATTTATTTCCGAATGCGATGAGTTTGAACTCCAGAACCGAACTCGAAGAAGAGAGACGATTGTTTTATGTAGCACTCACCAGAGCAGAGCATCAGGCGTATTTGTCCTATTCCCAAAGCCGATACAAATGGGGGAAATTAGTCGATTGTGAACCATCGAGATTCATTGAAGAAATAGACGACCGCTATTTGGAATACAGCAATCCGGACTTGAATAAAGGTTATCGTTATAAACCGAGTATGAATATCGATATTTTCGGTGATGTCGATAAGTCGAAACTCCGTCAAGTTAAGCCTGCAAGCGGAATTCCCCCGAAATGGGCTCAAGAGGATATGCAAAAGCCCGATACGGTAAGAAACTTGCGAAAGCTAAAACCGACATCCAACGAAAATCAAAATATGGCCGCTTCTGTTACAGAAAGCAAATTGGCTACAGGAAATATCGTTATGCACGAGCGTTTCGGAAAAGGGAAAATCCTCAACCTCGAAGGAGCGGGAGCAGACCGAAAAGCTGAAATTATGTTTGATGTAGGCGGGATTAAAAAACTCTTATTGCGTTTTGCCAAGCTTGATGTGATTGGGTAAGTGCGACTCTGTATGTTTTCCTACGTATAAAGATACAACGTACGGATTTTTAGGTCTTTTGTGGCTTTAAAAATTATTTTTTGTTAAATGATTGTAAATCAATTTTTTTATGGTTAAATAGATCTGAGTTGGCGTTACTAAACCAAAACTCTAAAATATTTTCTTTGTCGGATATTTTTTCTATTTTAAAAATATTTTCAGTGTTTTCTTCGTCGTAAGGAGCTTCTAGACCCGTAAATTTGGTAGCATCCCCTACTACTTGATAATGGAAATTTTTAATATTTTCTTGACGTTCAATTCTATCGTTTTTAAAATAAAAGTGTTTATTCGGATTGCCTCCAATTCTAAAAATATAAGGCATGCAAAGTTCATAAAAAACTGGTTGGTTTTGAGGACTATGTTTCCATAAATGTTTTGAACTTATTATGGTTGAATCTACTAAAAACCGTATTGAAGATTTTCTGTTTGCGGTATTTTCTCGATAAACTTTTAATTGAAGAATACCATTTTTTAAATTTTCTTTCTCTTTAGGACTAATGGGTAATTGAGGAGAATAATTATCAAGAAGTAAAAATATATATCCATCTGATGACATAGCAATTTGTTTTAAATCTTCAGGTGTGGATATCTTATCTAAAGCAGTTAAATAAAAATACCCAATATTTTTAAGTTCTTTAGTCCCTTGGATATTCCATTTTGATAATTTTAATAGGGATGAACTGAGTATTAGATTTTTGTATTCAGGGAGAGTGTGATGATATAGATATATGTAAGGTACTTGATTAATCCATTCCCCCATACCCGTTGAGAAATCTTCTAAGTTTTTAGGTCCAAATATTTTGCATTTAAATAAAGAAGAATTATCTTCAAAATTTATTATGAAATCAGTATTTGAAAATTCAATCTTTAAAGTATTTCCAGATGAAATATCTACAAAAAAACCGCAATAAATCTTTTCTTCTTCTCTTATTAATAGGTTTACAAGAAAAGTTAAAGGTTGTATCCAGTTAAACTTTTTATCATTCTCTTGTGAAATAATAATTAAGTCTGGAAAAACTACAGAGTCGCTAACACTATGAATTAATTTGCATTTTACATATCCTTCATAATATTCAGAAATATCAAATTGATCTCCGTAGTGATTAATATAAGCATTGTCGTGTTCTAATTGAATTCTGTTATATTTCTTATTAATCATTCTATGACTTTATGAAATTTTTCATAAAGCAACATTACAAAAATATTTTCTATCCTTAAAATGAAGTATAAATATTCCGTATTTTCTTAGTATATTTGCACTCTTAAATTTTTTTCTAACGTATGATAAAGATTACATTGCCTGACGGTTCGGTTAAGGAGTTTCACAGTGGAGCGACTCCAATGGAGGTTGCCAAAAGTATAAGCGAAGGATTGGCTAGAAACGTGATTTCTGCTTCTTTCAATGGTACAACTATTGAAACAGAAACACCACTCACGACCGACGGATCTTTGGTTCTTTACACATGGAATGACAAAGAAGGTAAAAAAGCTTTCTGGCATTCAACTTCACACGTATTGGCTCAAGCATTACAGGAGTTATATCCGGGTATCAAACTAACAATTGGTCCGGCTGTAGAAAATGGTTTTTATTATGATGTTGATTTCGCAGACAACAAAATCTCTGATAGCGATTTCAAAAAAATCGAAGACCGTGTGCTTGAAATTTCTCGTGAAAAACACGATTTCAAAATGCGTTCCGCTTCAAAAGCAGAAGCTTTGGAATTCTATAAAAAAGAAAATAACCCTTATAAAATCGAGCTTATTGAGAATCTGGAAGACGGAACCATCACATTCTGTGACCATTCTAACTTTACAGATTTGTGTCGTGGAGGTCATATCCCAAACACCGGAATCATCAAAGCAGTTAAGATTTTAAGTATAGCAGGTGCTTATTGGAGAGGAGACGAGAAAAACAAACAGCTCACCAGAGTTTACGGAATCTCATTCCCGAAACAAAAAGACCTTACAGAATATTTAGAGCTTTTAGAAGAAGCTAAAAAACGTGATCACAGAAAATTAGGGAAAGAATTAGAGCTTTTCCATTTTTCTCAAAGAGTAGGGCAAGGGTTACCACTTTGGTTGCCAAAAGGTGCTGCACTTCGTGACCGCTTGGAGCAATTCTTGAAAAAAGCACAGAAAAAAGCAGGATATGAGCAAGTAGTAACACCTCATATCGGTCATAAAGAACTTTATGTGACTTCGGGTCACTATGCAAAATACGGAGCAGACAGTTTCCAACCAATTCATACACCAAACGAAGGTGAAGAATTCTTGTTGAAACCTATGAACTGCCCTCACCACTGTGAGATTTATAAAGCAAAACCTTGGTCATATAAAGACCTTCCAAAACGTTATGCAGAATTCGGAACGGTGTATCGTTATGAGCAATCCGGAGAGCTTCACGGGCTTACTCGTGTAAGAGGATTTACTCAAGATGATGCTCACATTTTCTGTATGCAAGAACAATTGGATGAAGAATTTAAAAACGTAATTGATTTGGTTCTTTACGTATTCGGTTCGCTTGGTTTTGAGAACTTTACGGCTCAAGTTTCGGTTCGTGATTTAGATAATCCGGACAAATATATCGGTTCTGTAGAGAACTGGGAAAAAGCAGAAAATGCAATTATTTCGGCTGTAAAAGACAAAGGTTTAAATTATGTGATTGAGCCAGGAGAAGCGGCTTTCTATGGTCCGAAACTGGATTTCATGGTGAAAGATGCTCTAGGCAGACAATGGCAATTAGGAACTATTCAAGTAGATTACAACTTACCTGAGCGTTTTGATTTGAGTTACGTGGGTTCAGACGACAAATTACACCGTCCGGTAATGATTCACAGAGCACCATTTGGCTCAATGGAACGTTTCGTAGCGATTTTGCTTGAGCATACAGCAGGAAATTTCCCTCTTTGGCTAATGCCGACACAGGCTATAATCCTGTCTTTGAGTGAGAAATACGAAAATTATGCGAAAAAAGTTTTGAGTTTGCTGGAAAATCACGAAATTCGCACCCTGATTGACAACCGAAACGAAACTATCGGAAAGAAAATCAGAGAAGCAGAGATGCAAAAAATACCGTTCATGCTTATCGTAGGAGAAGAAGAAGAGAATACAAACACGGTTTCACTTCGTATTCAAGGGCAAGACGGAAAAGGAAACACAAAGGTTTCGATAGAAGAATTTGTGAAAATTGTCAATGAAGAAGTAAGCAAAACATTAAAACCGTTTTAATTTCGATTAAACGATTTGACAAATAAAAATAAAAGTAAGTTTAACTTAAATATTAAGAACCATAGCACTAAGAAGCAACAACAGAAAAGGATTTCAGCCTCGTGTGGAGAAAAAAGATCCACACAGAATTAATGAATTCATCAGAGTTCCTGAAGTACGTCTTGTAGGGGATAATGTAGAGATGGGAGTTTATAAAACTTCTGTGGCCTTAAAAATGGCAGAAGATTTGGAACTTGATTTGGTAGAGATTTCTCCAAATGCAGAACCGCCTGTCTGCAAAATTATGGACTACAAAAAATTCCTTTACGAACAAAAGAAAAGAGACAAGGAACTCAAAGCTAAATCAGCTCAAATCACAGTAAAAGAGATTCGTTTCGGACCTCAAACCGATGAGCATGATTATGAATTCAAAAGAAAAAATGCAGAAAAGTTCCTTAAAGAAGGATCAAAACTCAAAGCATTTGTGTTCTTTAAAGGGCGTTCTATTATTTATAAAGAGCAAGGACAAATTCTTTTGCTTCGTTTGGCTCAAGATTTAGAAGAACACGGAAAAGTTGAGGCTATGCCTGTTCTGGAAGGAAAAAGGATGACAATGTATATTGCTCCTAAAAAGAAAAAGTAAGTAAGATTAAGTAATATAAAACCTAGGAAAAGATGCCTAAAATGAAAACAAAATCGGGAGCTAAAAAACGCTTTAAGCTTACCGGTACAGGAAAAATCAAAAGAAAGCACGCTTATAAAAGTCACATTTTGACTAAAAAATCTAAAAAGCGTAAATTAGCTTTAACTCATACAGGACTTGTAAACCAAGCAGATGAGAGAAGCGTAAAAGAACAATTGAGATTAGTTTAATAAGCTAATTCGCAAATTTGCAGATTTGCAAATTCGCCTTAATTTGTTGGTTAAAACAATTTAATAACCCTGTAACAGGCACCAAAGATTTCTTGAAACATAAGAAACGCCTCTTACAAAAAAAAATCTAAAATTATGCCTAGATCAGTAAACTCAGTTGCTAAAAGAGCACGAAGAAAAAAAGTATTAAAACAAGCCAAAGGTTTCTTTGGAAGACGTAAAAACGTTTGGACAGTTGCTAAAAATGCGGTAGAAAAAGCAATGCAATATGCTTACCGTGACAGAAAACAGAAAAAGAGAAATTTCAGAGCTTTATGGATTACTCGTATCAATGCTGGTGCAAGACTTCACGGAATGTCTTACTCTCAGTTTATGGGGAAAGTAAAAGCAAACGGAATCGAACTTAACCGTAAAGTTCTTGCTGATTTAGCGATGAACCACCCGGAAGCTTTCGCAGCAATCGTAAACAAAGTAAAATAACGTCTAAATAACATTACAATATCTTACTTACTTAAAAAACCGAACGAAAGTTCGGTTTTTTTTATGCTCTTTAGTTTGATAAAATACTTAAGGGCTAAAAAAATTACTACCTTGTTCCAACCTTTTCAGGTTTATAATACTCTTTATAAGAAAGACACTTTGAGTATGGAAGAAAATTTAATCAATCAGTGCAGGCAAATGCATCGAGCTTCACAGAAGCAGGTGTATGAACTTTTGGCTCCGAGGTTTTACTTGGTTTGCAAAAGATACCTGAAAAAGGAGGAAGAAATAGAAGAAGCTTTGGCCGATGCTTTCTATACTATTTTCACGAAAATCAATCAGCTAAAAGAAAATCTTGCTTTTGAGGGTTGGGCAAAAAAGATTGTTGTCAATCAATGTTTGCTCACGATTCGAAAAACCAAAGATTATAAGGTCTATCTGGAAGACGTTTCGATACAACCGTTGGCTGAACATTCAAACGAGACTTTTCTGGAAGAAGAAGATTTACTAAAACTTCTGAATTATTTGCCCGAAGGAGCAAAAACCATTTTCGTTTTGTATGCTATTGAAGGATATTCTCATAAAGAAATTGCCGAACAACTCGGAATTTCTGAAGGAACATCAAAATCTCAACTCAATGTGTCTCGAACAAAACTCAAAGAGTTAATCGAAATGTATTACAATCAAAAACCGGAAAGTTATGGAAACTCAAAATAATAAAAACATAGACCAACACTTCCGAAAATTAGCGGAAGAACAAAAACCAAAAGCATTCAAAAACAGTGATGCCGTTTGGGACAAAATCGAAGAAAAACTAGACCAAAAACAAAAAAGACGTGTTATTCCGTTTTGGAA
>JBEBUB010000111.1:0-7144 GCA_040393445.1 Flavobacterium beibuense | reverse complement strand
TTTCTACATCCACATCCCTTTTTGTAAACAGGCTTGTCATTATTGTGACTTTCATTTTTCGACTTCGATGAAAAAGAAAGAAGAAATGATCTTGGCTTTAGCAAGAGAAATTGAGATGCGAAAAAATGAAATTCAAGATGAAGTTGAAACCATTTATTTCGGAGGCGGAACTCCTTCGGTCTTATCAAATGAAGAAATTCATCTTTTGATTGAAACGGTTTATAGGAATTATAAGGTTGTTGAAAAACCTGAAATCACTCTCGAAGCCAACCCGGATGATTTATCTGTAGAGAGAATTAAAAAATTGGCCAATTCAAAAATCAATCGGTTAAGTATCGGGATTCAATCGTTTTTTGAAGAAGATTTGAAAATGATGAATCGAGCTCATAATGCAATTCAAGCCAAAGCTTGTTTGGAAGAAGCAGTAAAACATTTCGATAACATTACCATCGATTTAATTTACGGAATTCCGAATATGTCTGACCAAAAATGGACACAAAATATCGATTTGGCTCTGAGTTTTGGTATTCCACACATATCGAGTTATGCTTTAACCGTCGAACCCAAAACAGCCTTGAAAAAACTCATCGAAAAAGGTGAAATTGCCAAACCCAAAGATGAAGTGGCTGAAAATCACTTTTTTATTTTGGTCGAAAAACTAAAAGAAAACGGATTCATACATTACGAACTCTCGAATTTCGGGAAAGAAGGTTATTTCTCAAAGAACAATACAAGTTATTGGTTAGGAAAAAAATATATCGGGATTGGGCCTTCGGCTCACAGCTATAACGGAAGTCACCGAAGCTGGAATATTGCCAATAATTCGATTTATATCAAAGAAATTCTAAGTGGAAAATTACCTAGCGAAATAGAAGAACTCACTCTTTCTGACCGTTATAACGAATATATTATGACAGGTCTGAGAACCATTTGGGGAGTTTCTTTGGAGAGAATAAAATCTGAATTCGGACAAGAATATTATGATTATCTGCTCAAAACAGCAGAAAAACTGATTTCTAACGGACTTTTAGAAAAAAGTGGGCAAACGCTTACCATTTCCCAAAAAGGAAAATTCCTTAGTGACGGAATTGCCAGTGAATTATTTTGGGTTTAATTGTCTTTTCTGTATTTCCGTTTGATGATTGGTGTGATATAAAGCTCAAATAAAAACATCGCAAAGGCAAAAGCAGAACAAAGAATCACATAATCCCTTACAGTTAGCTCAGGATTAATTACATACAGCATCAAACCAAATACAACACCACTCACAAGAGAAGCAATTAAAAGTGCAATTTTATTTTTCATTGTATTTGAAATTCTGATTCAAAAATACAAAATTATTAAAATGAAAAAGCCATCATTCTTTCGAATAATGGCTTTACTTAGAAGTGTTTACAGAATAACTAACCTCGTACTATCTTGTAAACAACAATTCTCTATATTTAGCAAGCGTCCACGTTTCATTATCTACGACAAGTTCTAGTTTGTCACAGTGGTAACGAATCTCATCAAAGTATGGTTTTACTTGTTCGCAATACACTTTTGCTTGTTTTTCAAGATCTGTGATAGCATTAGCTTGTTTTCTTTCTTCAGTCATTTTCTCAACCAAAGAATTGATAGCTTCGATATGCAAAGAAATTTCTTTGATAATCGCAATTTGTTCTTTCCCGATAGATTCAAACGTTGAACCAAAGATATTTTTGAGTCCGCTCACGTTTTTCACCACCAAGTTTTGATAACGAATAGCTGTTGGGATTACGTGATTTCTTGCTATGTCTCCCAACACTCGTCCTTCGATTTGAATTTTCTTGATATACTCTTCCAATTCGATTTCATAACGAGCTTCTGCTTCTGTATGGTTCATTACTCCCATTTCAGAGAACAAATCCAACGCTTTTTTAGACGCTTTTGCTTTTAGTGCTTCAGGAGTAGTTTTATGATTGCTCAAACCTCGTTTTACAGCTTCTTTTTCCCATGCTTCGCTATATCCGTCACCTTCGAACAAGATATGTTTAGATGTCTTGATATATTCTCTCAACACGTTGAAAATAGCTTCGTCTTTTTTCAAACCTTTTTGCTCAATAAGAGCATCTACTTCTTTTTTAAAGTCTTTTAATTGCTTCGCAACAATGGTGTTCAACACAGTCATTGAGTTAGCACAGTTTGCACTAGAACCTACAGCTCTGAACTCGAATTTATTTCCTGTAAAAGCAAACGGAGAAGTTCTGTTTCTGTCTGTGTTATCTAATAATACGTCTGGAATTTTACCAACTACGTTTAATTTTAAATCTGTTTTTTCTTCCGGAGAAAGTTTTCCTTTAGAAACACCTTCAAGCTCTTCTAATACTTTCGTAAGTTGACTTCCGATGAAAATCGAAATAATAGCAGGTGGTGCTTCGTTGGCTCCTAATCTGTGGTCGTTACTTGCAGAAGTGATTGAAGCTCTCAATAAATCTTCATACGTTTGAACCGCTTTAATCGTATTGATAAAGAACGTCAAAAACTGTAAGTTATTCATTGGAGTTTTGCTTGGGCTAAGCAAATTCACACCTGTATTAGTAGCCAAAGACCAGTTGTTGTGTTTTCCAGAACCGTTTACTCCTTTGAATGGTTTTTCGTGGAATAACACTTTAAAGTTATGACGTTCTGCTACTTTTTGCATCACATCCATCAATAATGAGTTGTGGTCAACCGCTAAGTTTGTTTCCTCAAAAATCGGAGCCAATTCATATTGATTTGGAGCTACCTCATTGTGACGAGTTTTAACCGGAATTCCAAGAAGCATACATTCGTTCTCTAAATCTCTCATATAATTCAATACACGAGAAGGAATAGAACCAAAATAATGATCTTCTAATTGTTGTCCTTTAGCTGACGTATGTCCTAAAAGGGTTCTTCCTGTAAGTAAAATATCAGGTCTTGATGTAGCTAAAGCTTTATCAACCAAGAAATATTCTTGCTCCCAACCAAGGGTTGGAGTAACTTTTTTTACGTTTTTATCGAAATAATTACACACTTCTGTTGCTGCTTCGTCAATAGCGCTAAGTGCTCTCAAAAGAGGTGTTTTGAAATCCAGAGCTTCTCCTGTATAAGAGATAAAAACAGTCGGGATACAAAGCGTAGTTCCGTATATAAAAGCAGGAGATGTAGGGTCCCAAGCGGTATAACCACGAGCTTCAAACGTATTTCTGATTCCTCCGTTCGGGAAGCTTGAAGCATCTGGCTCTTGTTGCACTAAAGCTCCTCCAGAAAGTCTTTCAACAGGGTCGCTTCCATCCATTGAAGTTTCAAAAAAGGCATCATGTTTTTCGGCTGTTGTTCCGGTTAATGGTTGAAACCAGTGTGTGTAATGTGTTACACCTTTAGACAAAGCCCATTGCTTCATTCCGATAGCAACGTGATCAGCCATATTACGGTCAATCTTTTTACCATGATTAATAGCGTCTTTGAGTGCTTTGTAAGCATCAATATTCAAAAACTGCTTCATCGCTTTGTCATTGAATACGTTTTGTCCGAAAATTTCTGATTTTCTTCCTAATTCTTCTACCACAACCGGGGTTCTTGAAGAAGCTTCTTTTACTGCTTGAAATCTGAATGAAGACATAAATTAGTATTGTTTTGGTTAGACCCTTATTTTTTATGGGTCAAAGATATAAAAAAATGTTTTTTCCAAACAAACACCCCTATATTTTTTAAAAAATAAATTTAAAACACAAGTTTATTATTGGACACCCCTATAAAAACAACCCTACTCAATTATAAACCTATTAAAATAAAAAAGGTCGGAAGAAATTTCTCCCGACCTTATATATATTATGGTGTATAAACCTTATTTGGCAATATTCACTGCTCTGGTTTCTCTGATAACCGTTACTTTTACTTGTCCAGGATAGGTCATTTCAGTTTGGATTTTCTGAGAAATCTCAAACGATAGGTTTGCTGCTTTTTCGTCTGATACTTTTTCGCTTTCTACCAATACACGAAGTTCTCTACCTGCTTGAATAGCATAAGCATTTTTCACACCTTGGAATCCGTAAGCGATATTTTCTAAATCTTTTAATCTTTGAATGTATGAATCCAACACCTGACGTCTTGCTCCAGGTCTTGCTCCAGAAATTGCATCACATACTTGAACAATAGGTGAAAGCAAACTTGTCATCTCGATTTCGTCGTGGTGAGCTCCAATAGCGTTGCATACTTCCGGTTTTTCACCATATTTCTCAGCCCATTGCATACCCAAAATAGCGTGTGGAAGTTCGCTTTCTGTATCAGGAACTTTACCTATATCGTGTAATAAACCTGCTCTTTTAGCCAATTTTGCATTCAATCCTAATTCAGCAGCCATGATTCCGCAAAGTTTAGCAACTTCACGAGAGTGATGCAATAAGTTTTGTCCGTATGAAGAACGATATTTCATTCTTCCTACTGTTTTGATAAGTTCAGGGTGAAGCCCGTGAATTCCAAGGTCAATAACCGTACGCTTACCTACTTCGATGATTTCATCATCAATTTGCTTTGCTGTTTTAGCAACTACTTCTTCAATTCTGGCTGGGTGAATTCGACCATCAGTAACCAATTTATGAAGTGCCAAACGAGCAATTTCTCTTCTAACAGGGTCAAAACAAGAAAGGATAATCGCTTCCGGAGTATCATCTACGATAATTTCAACCCCTGTTGCTGCCTCTAAAGCTCTAATGTTTCTACCCTCACGACCAATGATTCTACCTTTTACGTCATCAGACTCGATATTGAATACTGAAACGCAGTTCTCGATAGCCTCTTCTGTACCGACACGTTGAATTGTATTAATAATAACCTTTTTAGCTTCTTGTTGAGCCGTAAGTTTACTCTCTTCCAAAGTAGCTTGCATATAAGCCATCGCTTGAGCTTTTGCATCGCTTTTAAGGCTTTCGATAAGTTGATTTTTTGCATCTTCAGCAGAAAGCCCTGCAATGGTTTCTAATTGCTCTACTTGGCTTTTGTGCATTTTGTCAATCTCTTCTTGCTTTTTCTCTAAAGCTTCTAAACGGTGTGTGTAGTCTGCAATTTTAGCCTCAATCTCATCATTGAGTTTTTTGTTTTTAGCCAATTCGTTAGACACTTGAGACTCTTTATCTCTCGTACGTTTTTCTGCTTCTGCTATCTTTTTATCACGAGAAAGAATTACTTGTTCGTGCTCTGCTTTTAGTTCAATAAATTTTTCTTTAGCTTGAAGAATTTTGTCTTTTTTCAAGGCTTCGGCCTCAGATTTTGCTTCTTTAAGTAAAGATGCTGCTTCAGATTTTGCATTATTAATTAGAGCAGACCCGCTATTTTTTTCTAATATTTTAGCGATAACCACTCCTATTATCGCTCCTGCCACCAGACAGCCTATTATTATTAGTGTATTCATTGTTAGTTAATTTGTTTTTAGTAAAGGTGTATATAAAAAAAGCCTGCCATTTGGATAGATTGCATAAACTCGTAAAGACAAGTTTTAGGCTAGCGTGTGTATCGAATTTCTGTCTTAAAGACAGCCTATTCTACTCACAACAATTCACCTATTTTAATTTGTAAGTGTTGAGTTTATCAAATGTAAACCAAAAAGCAGGCAGTGTTTTTGTTTTATGTCTAAGAACGCTTGAGATACTCCGTCAGAAGCTCGTCTATTTGAGTTAGTTTAGTTGCTGTTTCTTCTCCAATAGCAAAAGTCTCGGTTTTTTTTTGTTCTACTTGTGAGGCAAACTGTAAAGCACACATAGCAAGCACATCTTGCTTGTCTCTCACAGCATAGTTTTCTTCAAATTGCTTAATCATCACATCAATTTTTTTAGAAGCTGCCCTAAGAGCCTCTTCTTGAGCATAATCAATAGTGAGCGGATATACCCGATCTGCAATTGATATTTTTATTTTCAGTTTTTCGCTCATATAAAAACTAATCTGACAATTGTGCCACACAATAATCAATCTCTCTAATAAGAGAATTTATTCTGGTTTTTGTCTCTCGTTTAAAATCGTCACTGCCTAACAATGCATTTGCTGTTTTCAGAGCTGTTATCTGTGACTGCAAATTTTCGATTTGCTGATAACTTTCCTGCTGACGGCTCTCGCTTTCAGACAACTCCGCCATTAGAAGTTTGTTGTTTTTCTCCAAAAGCTCAACCTTAGAAATCAATTTTTTGATTTTATCCTCCAGAGAATCAACAATTTTGATAACATCACTCATTTAGAAAACGTCAGTCATTGTTATTCCACAAAAATACTGTTAATAAGTGGATTTTACAATTTTTTTTAGTTTTTTTTGCTTTTCAACACCACTTCAAAAGGGTTTCAAGTAGTGACCCTATTGAAAAAGAGAGGGTTGTTTTTAAGGATTTTCTAACAAAGGGTTAAATTTAGCATATTTAGTTTGAAAATATGTTTTTTTAATTTGTATATTTGCCACCCAAATTATTGAGTAACATAATAGTAAATTAAATAACGATGACAAAAGCAGATATCGTAGCGAAAATTTCCGAAAAACTAGGAGTAGAAAAAGCTGACGTTCAGGCTACAGTAGAATCTTTTATGGAAGAGGTTAAAACCTCATTAGAGTCAGGAGACAATGTGTATTTGAGAGGTTTCGGTAGCTTCATTATCAAAACAAGAGCAGAAAAAACCGGAAGAAACATCTCTAAAAACACTACAATTAAAATCCCTGCACACAACATTCCTTCTTTTAAACCAGCAAAAGTGTTTGTTGAGGCAGTAAAAACCAAAACTAAAGTAGGTAAAAAATAATACTAACATATAAAAACTTATTGCTATGCCAAGTGGTAAAAAAAGAAAAAGACATAAGGTAGCTACTCACAAACGTAAAAAAAGAGCAAGAGCTAACCGTCATAAGAAGAAAAAGTAGTCTAGTACTACTTTTTCGGCTTTTTACAACGTTCTTTGAAAAGGGATCAAAGCCTCCCAAACGGGTAAAAAACCTGTAAAATAATGTTTAATCCATCTGAGCTTTTTTGTTTCAGGCTTAAAGTTTTTATGACCTTAAAACCTTGAACTAAATTGAGTTCGGATAAAAATTTGCAGCAATGAATAAAGAATTAATTATACGTTCGGGTTCAAATGCGGTAGATTTTGCCTTATTAAAAGATGGAAAACTAATAGAATTACACAAAGA
>JBEBUB010000110.1:0-7227 GCA_040393445.1 Flavobacterium beibuense | reverse complement strand
TTGATTCCATAAGATATATTCGGAGCTAATCCGTTTTTGATACTTTGAGTTTTTATAGTTTTAAATATTTTCAACTGGATTGCATCGTATTTAGCTCTATCAAAAGAAGCATTTTCGCTTACTTCTTTGTCGTATATTTCTCCTACCTTTTTACTAAAATTGTTAGCAACCAATTGTCCGTAAGCACCATTAACCCCTGAAAATTCAAAGTCTTCAGCATTGTCATAGTCAATGGTTTCATCTGCTTTTGGGAAAGTTTCTGATACTTCAAAATCAGGTTTTTGAGCAAAATGTGAATGATAACGACCAAATCTACCTAGGGTAAGTTCTTTATGGTATTTTAGATTTTTCAATTCTTTTTCTTTGAAATCTTCTATCGTAAAAGTAGCTGCTTCTAATAATTCTTGCTGTTTTTTATCTAATTGGTCAAGTTTAGCTAAAAAATCTGCTTCTTCTAAGATGTAAAGAGTCTGTAAATCAGCTCCTAGGATTTCTTTTCTAAGTTTAGCCTTTTGAATCCAATAATTGTTCTCTGTAGCTAAATCTCCTGAAAAAGTAATGTCTTCTAATTTCTCAACATCAAGTTCAAAAGCTAAGTTTTTACCTTGATGAAGATATAAAGGTTGACGACCAATTCCATAAGCACCATTATATTCAATATATAAGGTGTCTGTAAAAGTCCCATCTTCATTTGGAGTGATTTCTTTTTCAAAAGAATTTCCATAAATTTTAAAGCTCTCTTCGTCGAAATTGATCAGCTTACCAGAAATGATAGTATAGTCTTGTTTTTCTTCTTTAGCACATGAAAATAATAGGAGTACTAAAGTTAATGTAATCAGTTTTTTCATAGGTTAATTTTTGAGTTAAACATCAAAGTTAATGATTAAAACAAAACACTTTGAGTAATTTTGCATAAAATTATCATCCTATGAAAACCGTACTCATTACAGGAGCTACTTCCGGAATAGGGAAAGCAACGGCTATTGCTTTAGCTCAAAAAAACTATAAACTCATATTATGTGGCCGAAACCAATCGGTTTTAGAAGAACTAAAAACAACACTTGCTACTCCAACACATATTTGTTGTTTTGATGTGAGAGACAAACACGAAGTATTCGCTCAAATCAACAATTTACCTGAAGAATTCAGAAATATTGATATCCTTATTAATAATGCCGGAAATGCTCATGGGTTAGCTACTTTTGACCAAGCTGATTTAGAGGATTTAGAAGCGATGATAGACATAAATGTTAAAGGTTTGATTTATGTAACCAAAGCTGTTTTACCGCTAATGCCTCAAAATGCAGAAAGTCATATTGTTAATCTTTCTTCGATTGCCGGCAAAGAAGTTTATCTCAACGGAACGACTTATTGTGCTTCAAAATATGCCGTTGAAGCTTTGACCAAAGGAATGCGAATCGACTTGCTTCCGCTCGGAATCAAAGTAACAGGAATTGCTCCGGGAGCGGTCGAAACCAATTTTTCACTTGTTCGTTTTAAAGGCGATTCAGAAAGAGCAAAAAAAGTGTATGAAGGTTATCAACCTCTAACACCCGAAGATGTAGCTGAAACTATATTGTTTGCTATCGAGCAACCCACACACGTTCAACTGGCTGATATCACCATATTACCAAAGGCTCAAGCAAGTGCGACCAATATGTATAAAAAATAACTTCAAAGTGAAAGAGAGTTAAAATTATTTTAACCCTCTTTTTGTTTGTTTCTTGTCTGACATATTGTCAGAAATAATATTATCTTTGCAGATTAAAATAGCATAGTTGAAAGATTACAATGGAAAAGATAATCGAAGAAAACAAACAAGGAACAAGTCTTGTTCTAGAACAAAACTCAAATAACACAAAAAAACTTTTTATAGAGAGTTATGGTTGTCAGATGAATTTTTCTGATAGCGAAGTGGTGGCTTCTATTTTGGCTAATCAAGGATATAACACGACTCAGAATCTCGAAGAAGCTGATTTGGTTTTAGTAAACACCTGCTCGATTAGAGACAAGGCAGAACAAACCGTTCGTAAGCGTTTAGAGAAATATAATGCTGTCAAAAAAATCAATCCAACCATGAAAGTGGGTGTTTTGGGTTGTATGGCAGAAAGGCTAAAAAGCCAATTTCTGGAGCAGGAAAAAATCGTAGATATGGTTGTTGGACCGGATGCTTATAAAGACATTCCGAATCTACTTCAAGAAATCGATGAAGGTCGAGATGCTATCAACGTAATTTTATCCAAAGACGAAACCTACGGAGATATTTCTCCGGTTCGTCTAAACAGCAACGGAGTGACCGCTTTTGTGACGATCACTCGTGGTTGTGATAATATGTGTACGTTTTGTGTGGTTCCGTTCACGAGAGGAAGAGAACGTAGTCGTGAGCCGCAAAGTATTTTGGATGAAATTCAAGATTTGTGGAACAAGGGCTTTAAAGAAGTAACGCTTTTAGGTCAAAACGTAGATTCATATTTATGGTACGGAGGTGGTCTGAAAAAAGATTTCACCAAAGCTACCGATATGCAAAAAGCCACAGCAGTTGATTTTGCGCAACTTTTAGAGATGTGTGCAGTGAGATTCCCGAAAATGCGTTTCCGTTTTTCGACTTCGAATCCTCAGGATATGCACGATGAAGTACTTCACGTAATTGCGAAATACCATAACGTTTGTAAGTATATCCACCTTCCGGTTCAGAGTGGAAGCACTCGAATTTTGAAAGAAATGAACCGTCAACACACTCGTGAAGAGTATATGCAACTCATCGACAAGATTAGAACCATTATTGACGATTGTAGCATTTCGCAAGATATCATTACCGGATTCCCGACAGAAACTGAGGAAGATCATCAAGATACACTTTCGCTTATGAAATATGCTCAGTATGATTTCGGGTTTATGTTTGCGTATTCAGAAAGGCCGGGAACTTTGGCTGCTCGTAAAATGGCCGATGATATTCCTGATGAAGTGAAAAAACGAAGATTACAAGAGGTTATTGATGTACAACAAGAGTTAGCATTACAACGTACACAACGATTCGTAGGGCAAACGGTTGAAGTTTTGGTTGAAAAAGTCTCTAAAAAATCTGATCAGCATTGGTCTGGAAGAAATTCACAAAACACAACGGTAGTCTTCCCGAAAGGAGACTATAAAGTAGGTGATTTTGTACTCGTAAAAGTAACCGATTGCACAACCTCGACATTAATTGGAGAAGCTGTAGGGTATTCAGAAATGCAATAAGTTTTTAAAGCCACAGATTACAGGATTAAAAGGATTTTTTGCAAGTATAAATAATCTGTGAGAATCTTTTAATCCGTGGCTAAACAAAAAAATATAAAATGGCATTTTACAGAGAAGATGAGACATACAAAATTATTGGAGCTTGTATGAAAGTTCATCAAGAGCTTGGCCCGGGTTTGCTTGAAGTTATTTATAAAGATGCTTTGGAGATTGAATTTAGAGCGAACAGTATTCCTTTTGTAAGAGAAAAAGAATTTGTAATTGAATATAGAGGTATTGTGTTACCTCATAGGTTTTATGCAGATTTTATAGTTTGTGATGATATAATTTTAGAAGTAAAAGCTATAAAAGAATTTTCAAATGAGCACATAGCTCAAACTTTAAATTATATGAAGTTATCGGATTCGGAAATAGGTTTGTTAGTGAACTTTCAATCAAAATCGCTACAGTATAAAAGATTAGTTTTATAAAAAATCCTTTTAATCCTGTAATCCGTGGTTAAAAAAATAATTTAATTTGTGACTAATCAATTATGGAAAACATACAAAATATAAAGCAACGTTTTGAAATTATCGGAAACGACCCGAAACTGAATCGAGCTATCGAAAAGGCGATTCAGGTGGCGCCTACGGATATTTCGGTTTTAGTGACCGGAGAAAGTGGTGTAGGGAAGGAGAGCATCCCGAAAATTATTCATTCGTTATCACATAGAAAACACGGAAAATACATCGCCGTAAACTGTGGAGCTATTCCTGAGGGAACCATAGATTCAGAGCTTTTTGGTCACGAAAAAGGAGCATTTACGGGAGCGACCAACACTCGTGAAGGTTATTTCGAGGTAGCAGATGGTGGGACTATTTTCTTGGACGAAGTAGGAGAATTGCCTCTTACGACTCAAGTTCGCTTGCTTCGTGTGTTGGAAAACGGAGAATTTATCAAAGTAGGTTCTTCGAAAGTTCAAAAAACCAATGTAAGAATCGTGGCGGCAACCAACGTGAAAATGCAGGAAGCTATCGAAAAAGGAAAGTTCAGAGAAGATTTGTACTACCGTTTGAGTACGGTTGAGATTATGCTTCCACCACTTCGTGAACGAAAAGATGATATTCATTTGTTGTTCCGAAAATTTGCATCAGATTTTGCTCATAAATACAAAATGCCGCCTATCAAATTAGATGATAATGCGGTTCAGTTATTAGAAAAATACCGCTGGGGCGGAAACATCAGACAGCTTAGAAACGTAGCTGAGCAAATATCGGTTTTGGAAACCAACAGAAATATTTCGGCTCAAGCTTTGATGAGTTATTTGCCTGAAGAAAATGCTTCACTTCCCGCTTTGGTTGGAGGCAAAAAAGCAGAAAGCGACTTTTCATCCGAAAGAGAAATCATGTATAAAATCCTTTTTGACATGAAAAGCGATTTGAATGATTTGAAAAAACTGACGTTGGAATTGATGCAAAATGGCGGAACCAAAGTTCAACAAGAAAATCAAGGTTTAATCAAGAAGATTTACGGTCAAGCCGAAACCGAGATTCCGTTTGAACAATCACATCAGGCGATTCCGTTACAAACGGTTGATCAAGAAGAATTTGAAGATGAAGATGACCAAAATTATCTTTTTGCCGAAACAGTCGAAGAAGAAGAAACACTCAGCCTAGAAGCCAAAGAAATTGAGCTTATCAAAAAAGCATTAGAACGAAATAGAGGCAAACGTAAAGCAGCAGCAGACGAATTAGGAATCTCTGAAAGAACACTTTACCGAAAAATTAAACAGTTTGATTTATAAGAAATCAATGATTAAAAATCAACGAATGAAACACATAAAATATATAGCGCTTTTACTTTGCCTTGTTCTGGCAAGTTGTAAATATTACAATTTCACAGGAACCGGAAAAATTGATGCAGATAGCTTTCAAGTAAATTATTTCCAAAATAATGCCCCGATCGTGGAACCCGGAATCGAACGTACGTTCACATTGGCTTTACAAGATTTGATTCAGAATCAAACGAGTTTGACACTTACTAATTCAGGAGCAGATTTGGTGTATGAAGGCGAAATCGTAGAATACAGAATTGCTCCGATGACTGCTACGGCCGACCAAAGAGCCGCTCAAAACAGATTGACGATTGGTGTAAACGTTCGTTTTATCAACAATAAAAATCCGGACGAAAACTTCGAAAGACGTTTTTCGTTCTATTATGATTATACCGGAAGCGAGCAATTAGTAGGTTCTCAACTTACGACTGCTTTAGAAGCGATTTACGAACGTATCACACAAGATATTTTCAATGCTTCATTAGCCAAATGGTAACAACTTTTTTATATTTTTGAATCCTAAACCTGAAAACAAAATAAATTCTTGACACTAACAGACTTTACATATTTGCTCAATAATCCTGATGCTGTCAATGACAAGCAAACAACGGAGCTGGAAGTTGTGTTGTCAGAATTTCCGTATTTTCAGAGTGCCCGAACCATCCGGTTAAAAGGATTATACAACCAAAATAGCTTCAGATATAATCTCGAGCTCAAAAAAACAGCAGCCCAAACCACAGACCGTTCGGTGTTGTTTGATTTTATTACTTCGGATGTTTTTAGAGGTATTCAAAACGATTTCTTGGCTAAAGAAAAAGAAGTGTATGACATCGAAGTGTATGATAGTGAGGTAATCACAGTAAGTTCGCTTTCTGTGCAACAAAAAAGAGAGCAATCGCTTATTACTTCAATCCAAAAAGCGGATATCCAAGAATTGGAAGTTGTAAAAAAAGAAGAAGAAACTTTCTCAGAAATAGAAGAAAATCCACAAGAGGAACAGCAACCGGAAAATTCTTCGACATCCGAAGTGCATTCGTTCCAAGAGTGGTTGCAACTGACTAAATTTAAACCTATAAATAGAGAAATTCCAACTCAAAAAGAGGATAAAACAGTGTCACTTCCGCCTGAAAAACGAAAAAAAATAGAGCTGATTGATAAATTTATTGAAGCCAATCCGAAAATTATTGCGGATAAAAATTCGGTTATAACCCATTCATTTATAGAGGATAATAAGCAAGAAAGCTCCGTTTTGATGACCGAAACTTTGGCTAAAATATACCTCGAGCAAAAAAAATATCAAAGGGCAATCGAAGCCTATGAAATTTTAATTTTGAAATATCCGGAAAAAAGTCGTTTATTTGCAGACCGAATTGAAAATATAAAAAAATTACAACAAAATAATAGCTAAACAATGAATTTTACGGTTTTTTTAGTTTTAATAACTATCGTTTGTTTTTTACTTGTAGTGGTAATTATGGTGCAAAACCCTAAAGGAGGAGGTCTTTCGTCTTCTTTCGGAGGTGGTGGCGTTCAGATTGGTGGAGGAGTAAAAAAAACTACCGATTTCTTAGACAAAAGTACTTGGGTATTAGGAATCATCCTTATTGTATTAATCCTTTTATCGAGCTTGGCTTTTACAGGAAGTTCTTCAGGAAGTTTCAAAACCTATGATGAGAGTTCGGCTCCGGCTTCTGTAGAAACGCTTCCTTCAGCTCCTGCTGCAGAGTCTACTCAAGCAGATGAGGCTAGCGAATAATACGGTATCTATAAAAAACACAAAATGTCAGTACTCTTTCAGTACTGACATTTTTTTTGTGTAAAATTGTCAGTTTTTTGACTGTGGCACATTTTCTGAAAAGATGGTGAACAGTATTAAAAACAGGATTTTTAACCTTTAAATAATTTTTCAAAACTATGGCATTAAAAATTAAACCTTTGGCAGATAGAGTTCTGGTAGAACCTATGGCTGCAGAAACACAAACGGCTTCGGGAATTTTCATCCCTGACACTGCAAAAGAAAAACCTCAAAAAGGAACAGTCGTAGCTGTCGGAAATGGTAAAAAAGATCAGCCTATGACTGTGAAAGAAGGTGATGTTGTCTTATACGGAAAATATGCCGGAACAGAACTGAAATTTGAGGGTAAAGATTACCTAATCATGAGAGAAGACGATATTCT
>JBEBUB010000109.1:0-7247 GCA_040393445.1 Flavobacterium beibuense | reverse complement strand
ACGGCTGTTGCTAAGACCTCAGGAGTTTCGAAACAAGAAGGAAGTAATAATGTATACGTACGTGGATTAGGCGACCGATATAATTCTACTTCTATAAACGGACTTCCCGTTCCGTCTAATGACCCGGAAAAGAAAAATATCGACTTGAATCTCTTCTCAACAGATATAGTAGAGTATATTTCGATAGATAAAGTGTATACTTCTAAAGTTTCCGGAGACTTTGCAGGAGGAAATGTAGATATATCTTCCAAGAACTATAAAGGTAACGGAATGTTTGAAATGGCTCTCGGAGGAACAGTAAACACTAATGCTATTCAAAAAGCAGATGATTTTTTACTACAAGATGGTCCAAATAAATTCGGGTATTCGTCTTATGGTGTCCCACAAAACCCTCTTTCAGGATTTCACTTTCAGAATAGTATGGCTCCTGTAAAAGAAACTCCTTACGGAGGTAATTTCGGAATCAAATCAGGGAAGTCTTATAATATAGGAGAAACCGGTAAACTAAATATTTTCGGGACAGCAAGTTTTGATAACGGTTTTGAATATCGAGAAGGAATTAACCAAAGCGTATCCGCTCAAGGGGCAAAACTCAAATCGTTTAATCAAGAAAGGTTCTCCTATAAAACTAATACAACCGGAATGTTCACCGGAAATTATGAAGTGAATTCAAAACACAAACTGACCTACAATCTCCTTTTTGTAAATTCGTCAGATCAAACCAGAGATACTTATAGCGGTTTTCTCAGAGATATAGCCGAAAACGACAACGGATTGGTGCAACGTTCTACCTATACACAGAACTCCTTATATATTAATCAACTTTTAGGAAAACATCAGTTGAGTGAAAAGTGGAATTTCGATTGGGGAACTTCGTTTAACACCGTAAAAAGCAATATGCCGGATCGTATTCAAAACACAATGAAATATCTTGACAACGGTTATGTTTTGGCTCAAAACACCATTACGGATAATCACAGATATTATCAAAACCTTACAGAAGACGAATTTGCTGCTAATTTGGCTGTAAGCTATAAATTAGGAAACGAAGAAAATCAAAAAGGAAAACTTACTATAGGCTATAACGGAAGATTCAAACAACGTGATTTTGAAGCTATCCAATTTAATTTTAGAATTTCGGGCTCACAACTCAACACGACTATTGACCCTAATAATCTGGATAATTTTTTCAACCAAAACAATTACAGTAACGGATTTTTCACGATAGAATCCTTTGCAGGAGAAAGAAGACAGACTTATAAAGGTGAACAAAACATCAATGCTGGTTTTGCGAGTTTAGAATATAATTTATCTGATAGATTAAGTTCAATAATTGGTCTTCGATACGAAAGAGTCGAGCAAACTGTCAGTTGGGTAACTCAATTAGATCCGGAAGGAGATACGAACACATTTAACCGAAATGAGTTTTTACCAAATCTTGTGTTGAAGTATGAAGTAACCGAAAACCAAAATCTTCGCTTGGGAGCCAGTAAAACTTATACGTTACCACAGTTTAAAGAAAGAGCTTTGTTCATTTATGAAGATGTAACCGAAGTCAAAGTCGGAAACCCGGATTTGTATCCGTCTCAGAATTACAATTTGGATTTGAAGTGGGAAATGTTTCCGGATAGTGATGAAGTGGTTTCGGCAACGTTATTCGGAAAATATATTCTTGACCCAATCAATGAGGTTACTTTGGCTTCATCGACCAACGATATTTCGTTCCTTAATACAGGAGATAAAGGGTATGTTTATGGAGCAGAAATCGAAGTGCGAAAGAAAATTTTAGATTTCGATGCTACCAACACAAACAAACTCTCAGCAGGACTAAATCTTTCTTATATGAAAACCTATCAGGAATTGGATTCCGAAAAGGTTCGTGAAGAAACTAATTACAATATCAACCTTACAGACAATACTTCGAGCTTTACAGGAGCTTCCGATTTTCTTTTGAATGCAGATATTTCGTATGCTAAAGGTTGGGGAGATTACGGGAATTTGACTGCTACCCTAGCTTATTCTTATTATTCTGATAGATTGTATGCTTTAGGTGTAGAAACCAAAGGAAATTTAGTGGATAAAGGAATGGGAACTTTAGATTTTATCCTAAAGACGAAATTAAGCCGAAGTCTAGGATTAAACTTTTCAGCCAAGAACATACTGAATCCGGAGTTTAGTAGAATGCAAGAAAATGCTTCAGGCGCTGTTCCGGCCCTTACGTATAAAAAAGGAACTTTCTTCGGTTTTGGAGTAACCTATGAATTCTAAAATTAATTGAGAATAGTGAATAAAAAGACCGCAATTTGCGGTTTTTTTGTATTTTACATACCGGCTGTTCTGATTTCCTCCATAATTTCAGCTCCGCCTTGAGCTAAGATTTCTAAGGCTAGAGTTTTTCCTAAAGCTTGGTATTCAGAGGTGTCAACGGTTTTTTCGATTTCGATTTTTTGTTTTCCGTCAAGCGAAAGGAGAACGCCTCTAAAGTGGATTTTGCGATCCTTTACCTCAGCCAATGCACCAATAGGAGCTGTACAACCTCCTTCTAGAGTTCTAAGAAAATCTCTTTCCACGTAAGTGCAAAGTTCTGTAGGTTTATGATTGAGCTTTTGGGTAGCTTCGATAGCGAATTCGTTGTCATTCATACAAACCACAACAACTGCTCCTTGAGAAGGAGCCGGAATCATCCAGTCCAGCACGATGTGGTTTTCGGGTTTTACGTCTATTCGCTCTAGACCTGCTTGAGCGAAAATAGCTCCATCCCAACCGTTATCTTTTAGTTTTTGAAGACGAGTGTTTACGTTTCCTCTCAAATCCGGAATTTCGTGGTTCGGATACCGATTAAGCCATTGTGCTTTACGTCTAAGACTTCCGGTAGCTACCACAGCTTTTTCTTGATTCAGAAAGTCTGTATTTCGATTGAAAACCAAAATATCGCTTGGGTCGTGACGTTCTAAAACAGCCGTTTGAATTACACCGTTTGCCAAAATAGTCGGAACGTCTTTCATAGAGTGAACCGCAATGTCAATCGTTCCGTTGATTAAAGCAATGTCCAGTGTTTTGGTGAAAATCCCCGTGATTCCGAGTTCATAAAGAGGTTTGTCTAAGACAATATCACCTTCAGATTTTACTTTGACAATTTCGGTAGTATAGCCTAAGTCGTTAAGTTGTTTTTCAACTGTATATGCTTGCCATAAAGCAAGTTGACTTTCACGAGTTCCTATTCTGATTGTTTTTTTCAAGAGCTAAGTTTTTTCCTCAAATGAGAGTTTACCACAAATGAATAGCTTTAGTTAGCAGTGGCCTCTATTCCGAAAACTTTTTCAATCCATTGAAGGCTTTCTTCTACAGAAGTTTCTTCGTTTTTCAGATGATTAGCAAACTGAGTCGTAATTTTCTGAATGATTCGGTTAGAGATGATTTCTGCTTGAGCTTCGTCAAAATTACTGATTTTTTTCTTTTGGAAATCAAGCTCAGATTCTTTGATGTGGTTCAGTTTTTCTTTTAAAGCATTGATGGCAGGAGCAAAAGTTCTAGCTTTTATCCAATCAAAAAACTCGGTTTGAATTTCTTCGATAATTGCTTCTGCTTGTGGAATGCTTTTTTTACGGTTTTCAAGGGTAGAATCAGTAACTTTTGAAAGTTCATCAAGGTGAACCAAAGTTACGTTCGGGTTGTTGGTGATAGTATCATCTACGTTTTTCGGGATAGACAAATCCAACACCAAAACCGGTTTTGTAGGATTAAAATTCTCAGGAGTAATCGTCGGAGTATCAGCTCCGGTTGCTACTACCAAGATATCTGTTTCAAGCAGTTCGTCAGAAAGATTTTCGAATTCTTTCACGATAAGATTCAGTTTTCCTGCAATCTTTTCTGCTTTTTCTTTGGTTCTATTAATTAGGGTAATGTGTTCGTTTTTGGTGTGTTTCACCAAGTTCTCACAAGTGTTTCTCCCGATTTTACCCATTCCGAAAAGAAGGATATGTTTAGAAGAAATGTCTTTTACGTTATTCAGGATGTATTGAACAGAAGCAAATGAAACCGAAGTTGCTCCAGAGCTAAGCTCCGTTTCGTTTTTAATTCGTTTGCTGGCTTGCACCACACAATTTACTAAACGTTCGGTATAAGCATTCGATAGTTCTGCTTTTTTAGAAGCTACGAATCCGGTTTTGATTTGGCTGATGATTTCGAAATCTCCCAAAATCTGACTGTCTAGCCCGGTTCCTACTCTAAAAAGGTGGTCAACGGCTTCTTTGTTTTTGTAAACGTAGGCAACTTTTTGGAATTCATCTACAGAACCCAAACTGTTTTCACACATCAGTTTGATAAGCTGAAACGGGTGTTCTGCATAACCATAAATTTCGGTTCGGTTACAGGTAGAAATAGCAAAAACCCCTTCTAATCCGTCTTGTTTGGACTGTTGGAGAATATTATTTTTTGCTTGTTCGTTCAGGCTGAATTTCCCTCTAACAAGAGCATCGGCCTTTTTGTAGCTCAATCCTATGCAGTAAAAGTGCTGGTGTTTAGACATAATCTACCTTGGTTTCCAAGAAATCGAAAGCAAAAGTAAGATGACTATTACTATAAAAATAACGCTAGAGGTTCTTTTTATGTCGCTGGAAGTTTTTTAGCGGTATTTTAAGTAAAAATTGTACTTTTGTAGGAGTATCAAGTACTGATAAAGGGTTTATTTAGATTAGTTCTAAATAAATAACTTGTATTTTGATTGTGCAAAACTATAAAAAATATCGTTATGAGTTCTTTTGATGAAATAATAAATGATGAGAATTTTAAAATTTTCCGTTTAGAGAATAATTTGCCCGAAACCACTTATTTTCAGAAAGTAGTGAGTGCGGATTTGATTCAATTTCATTTCGGAATCAAAGGCGGGGGTAATTTTATTTTCAATCAAGGGAACTATGTTTTGCCTTTGAAAGAGAGTTCGTTTTTGTTTTTGTATAATCCTCAGAAAGAGCTGCCTGTTCAGCTTAATTTGTTACCTCATTCCGGAATTATTTCGGTTTTCATTTCCATCAAAAAATTTCACAGTTTATTTTCTGAGCAAGCCGAAAACATCCCGTTTTTAAGTCCGGAGAACGAACAGAAAAAATATTACAAAGAAGAAAAGATTACCTCACAAATGATGGTTATTCTTCATCAACTTTTTAATTATAACCTCACTTCACCGGTTCGGAAAATGTATTTCAAAGGAAAGATTTATGAACTTTTGAGCTTGTTTTTTGGTCATAGCGAAAATGGATATATTGAGCAATGTCCTTTTTTGGCAGACGAAGACAATGTGATAAAAATCAGAAAAGCAAAAGATATTATTCTTACACGAATGGCTGAACCGCCAACTTTACAAGAACTGGCAGATGAAGTAAACATCAGTCTGAAAAAACTGAAAATGGGTTTTAAACAAATCTACGGAGATAGCGTGTATGGTTTTTTACTCGATTACAAACTCGAATATGCCCGAAAACTCTTAGATAGCGGTTCATACAACGTAAACGAAGCCGGTTTGAAAATAGGTTACAGTACTTCAAGTCATTTCATAGCTGCTTTTAAGAAAAAATTCGGAATTACACCCAAAAAATACCTTCAAGAATCCTTATAAAGTTAAAGAAATCAAATAATTGAATTTCGCCTCAACCGAGGCATTTAAGACTAAATAAAAATAGACTACCTTTGCAGAAAGTTTATTGATTATGAATTTTGATGTCTCAAAAATCCGTCAGGATTTCCCTATACTTTCTCAAAAAATCGGTAAAAATCCGTTGGTTTATTTCGATAACGGAGCCACTTCTCAAAAGCCAAAATCAGTTATTGATGCCATAGAACATTACTACACGACCATCAATGCTAATATTCACAGAGGTGTGCATACGCTAAGCCAATTAGCAACCGATGCTTATGAGGTTTCGAGAGAAAAAATAAGAGCACATATTAATGCCAACGAAGCCAGCGAAGTGATTTTTACTTCCGGAACTACTGAAAGTATCAACCTAGTGGCTTCAACTTTTACGACTCTGCTTAAAAAAGGAGACGAAATTATCGTTTCTTATATGGAACACCATTCCAACATCGTGCCTTGGCAACTTTTGTGTGAGCGAACAGGTGCTACATTGAAGGTGATTCCGATAAACCAAAAAGGAGAACTTATCCTTTCGGAATACGAAAAACTACTTTCCGAAAACACAAAATTAGTATCCGTAAATCATGCTTCGAATGCTTTAGGAACATTGAATCCGATAGAAGAAATCATCCGTAAAGCTCATGCTGTTGGAGCCGCTGTTATGATTGATGGTGCTCAGGCTGTAGCTCACCTAAAACCGGATGTTCAAAAACTTGATTGTGACTTTTATGCTTTTTCAGCTCACAAAATGTGCGGGCCAACCGGAGTTGGAATCCTTTACGGAAAAAGAGAATGGTTAGAGAAATTACCTCCTTATAAAGGTGGTGGTGAGATGATCAAACACGTGACTTTTGAGAAAACTACCTATGCTGAAATTCCTCACAAATTTGAAGCAGGAACTCCAAATATAGCCGGAGGAATTGTCTTCGGAACAGCGATTGATTATCTGAACGAAATCGGTTTTGAGAACATCGCTCAATACGAAAAAGAACTTCTCGATTATGCTACCGAAAAACTTTTAGAAATTCCGAATGTGGTTATTTATGGAACTTCAGAAAAGAAAGTATCGGTGCTTTCGTTCAACGTAACAGGCATTCACCCTTATGACATCGGGACAATTATCGACAAAATGGGAATCGCTGTAAGAACCGGACACCATTGTGCTCAACCTATAATGGAGTTTTATGAAATTCCCGGAACGGTGAGAGCTTCGTTTTCGTTCTACAACACTAAAGAAGAAATCGACCTCTTTATTACGGCACTCAAAAAAGCCGTTTCGATGTTGACGTAATCAGAAAAAGTTTTTTTATAACCTTTTGGTTGGAGTTTTATGAAATGAAATTCCGATAAGGTTTTTATTTCTAAAACTTATTTCAGCAACAGCATATTTCTTATTTAAATGGTTTCTGCTGTTTTTCAACCGATGAAAACGAAGAGAAATCAAAAATTGAGGGCTCAAATTTTGAAATTACAAAAAAACAGGTACTTTTACAAAAAAATATAAATTTATACCTTACTTAGTATGAGCAATTCTACCCAGACTATCAACCCTGAATTAGAGCAAATTCAGAATTTTGAAGGGAAATATCCCAAACAGCTTTGGTATTTGTTTTTC
>JBEBUB010000108.1:0-7274 GCA_040393445.1 Flavobacterium beibuense | reverse complement strand
TTAAGATTAGTTGTGTTGTTTTGCCCGAGAAATCGGGTGGTTTAGTAGTTAGACCAATGAAAAGCTTTCCATTAACTTGGAGGGCTTTTTTGAATTTTAGGGCTATCCGTTTCCATTCGCAGAACTAAAACCAAAACCTATAACAAGAAAAAAACTGTATGTTTCCATACAGTTCTTATATCTAAAAGGCTATTCTAGCCTACTTCTACAAATACCCATCTTTCATCACCAATTTACGGTCTGTCATATCAGCAAAATCCATATTGTGGGTTACGATAACAAAAGTCTGGTTAAATTCGTCTCTGAGCTTAAAAAACAGGTTGTGGAGGTTGTCTGCAGAAACTGTGTCGAGATTTCCTGAAGGTTCATCTGCAAAAATCACAGCCGGTCTGTTGATAAGTGCTCTGGCAACAGCTACCCTTTGCTGTTCTCCTCCTGAGAGTTCGTTTGGTTTGTGATTTATTCTGTGAGAAAGTCCTAAATAATCCAGTAGTCTTTTAGCTTCCGTTTCAGCTTCTTCTTTTGAGCGTTGCGCAATAAAAGCAGGAATACAAACATTCTCCAGTGCTGTAAATTCAGGCAAGAGTTGATGAAACTGGAAAATAAAGCCCAAATGACGATTACGAAATTTGGAAAGCTCTTTATCTTTTAATTTCAAGATATCTTGTCCGTTTATGGTTAAAGAAGTGCCTTGTTCTACCGTAGGCATATCTAAGGTTCCTAAAATCTGTAATAAGGTGGTTTTTCCGGCTCCTGAAGCCCCAACTATAGAAACTACTTCGCCTTTATTAACGAAAAGTGAAACGCCTTTTAGAACGTGTAAATCTCCGTAGTATTTGTGAATATTATTTGCTTGTATCATTAATAAAATCTAGAATAAAGACAATAAAATAGAAAAATCTGTTTTCAAAAGTAACTCTTTTTCCCGCAAAAAGGGCATTTTATATATATATTTTGTTTCTTTGTATAGTTAGTTTAATTCAGTCTAAACAAAACGACAAACACACAACTTATTATGAATAGCACATTATACCGACTGTTTATAACTCTTTTAAGCATTGCATTAGGGATATTTTTCATCTATAAAGGCATCGACAAACACTTTTTGAGTCCTTGTAAGATATATGACAGTAGCTCCACGATTCCTATTGCTTATCAAAACCTGATTACTTCACTTTGCTCTTCAGGATATACAAAAATTGTAGGGGCCTTACAGGTATTATCAGGAATATTGCTTGTAGTTCCGAGAACTCGTTTGTTGGGCTCGATGATTCTGTTGCCAATTATTCTCAACATTTTTCTGTTTCATCTATTGCTGGATAACAGACCTATGGAACTCGTAGAAACCGGAATTCCGCTTGTAGCAAACATTCTGATTTTTGCTTCGTTTTACAAAAAGTGGAAAGTTATTATTTCTTAGAAATATCTCCCGTTTTCTTATTAAAACCATAAGGGCAATGCCTGCAACCACTTTTACAGCAATAGCCTCGTTTGAGGTGGTATTTTTCGGTAAAGCATTTGTAGCCTTCAGGAGTATAATAAAAATCTTCTCCTTCGACTAAATTATTCGGATTTAGGTCACTCATAGCCTACAATCAAAGTAATTTCTCGATGATTTTTTCTTCGGTAATTCCTTCGGCTTCTGCCTTGTAGTTTTTGATGATTCTGTGACGTAGGATTCCCGTAGCTACCGCTTTTACATCTTCGATATCCGGAGAGAATTTTCCGTTGAAAGCAGCATGCGTTTTAGCAGCCAAAATTAAGTTTTGTGAAGCTCTAGGCCCTGCTCCCCAATCTAGATAATTTTTTACGTAATCACTTGCTCTGTCATTATCCGGACGAGTTTTGCTCACCAAACTCACTGCATACTCAATCACATTGTCTGCCACCGGAATACGTCTGATCAAATGTTGGAAATCAATAATTTCTTGAGCTGTAAATAGTGGTTGTATGATTACTTTTGAATCTGTAGTGGTTGATTTCACTACCTGAACTTCTTCTTCAAACGTAGGGTAATCTAATTTTATAGCAAACATAAAACGGTCTAACTGCGCCTCAGGAAGCGGATAGGTTCCCTCCTGCTCTATCGGGTTTTGTGTAGCTAAAACAAAGAATGGTAAAGACAATTTATAGTGTGTGCCGGCTACCGTAACTGATTTTTCTTGCATCGCCTCTAATAGAGCCGCTTGCGTTTTTGGTGGCGTACGGTTAATCTCGTCTGCCAGAATAATATTTGAAAAAACAGGTCCTTTAATAAATTTGAAATTGCGACTTTCGTCTAATACTTCACTTCCTAAAATGTCTGAAGGCATCAAATCTGGAGTAAACTGAATTCGCTTGAAATCGAGTCCTAAAGCTTGTGAAATGGTGTTTACCATTAAGGTTTTTGCTAATCCGGGAACACCCACCAAAAGTGCGTGACCTCCGGAGAAAATACTCAACACAATTTCATCAACAACCTTATGCTGACCGATAATCACTTTCGCAATTTCAGATTTCAGCTGTTTTTGCTTTTTTACTAATTGTTCTATTGCTGCTACGTCTGACATAATTATAAGTATAAAGATTCAAGTATTAAGTATTAAGATTCTTAAGGGTGTTCATTCTCTCACAAACTGAAAACTTTGAAAACTGACTACTTCTGTAGCCAATTGTTCTGGAAATCACATCCTTGATAGCTTTCGTCTATCTTAATGTAAGTATCAGGAAGTTTTTCGTCAAACCATTTTTTGATTGTTTCCATTTGTTTCGCCTGAAGAGCCATTTCTTTGATTTTGGTATAATCTTTAGCATAATCAGCCACATGCTCTTCATAACGGTTGGTAACTGTGATAAGTTTATAACGCTTTCTTCCCGTTGGAGTTTCATCAATAAGCGGATGTGAAACTTCGTTATCTTTCAGGTTTGAAATTTGGCTGTAAAGTCTTGGATCCATTCTGGTAAGCTCAAAACGAGTATCTTGAGTGGCCGGATTTAGCAGGATTCCTCCGTTGGCTTTAGTTTCTTTTTCGTCAGATTCAGAACGGGCTGCATCTGCAAATGAAATTTCTCCAGCTAAGATTTTCTCTCTAATTCTTACCGCTTTTTCTCTAGCTTCTTTCATCGCTTGGTCTGTAATTTTCGGACTCAATAAAATGTGTCTTACTTCTAACTCTTGCCCTTTTATTTTCTCAAGATAAATAATGTGATATCCGAATTCAGTTTCAAAAGGTTCAGAAATTTCACCTTCGTTCAAATTGAAAGCCACATCTTTAAACTCTTTAACCATCGGAGATTTACGAGTCAATTTATAATAACCTCCGTTTGATTTTGATCCTGGATCTTCAGAATATAAAACGGCTTTACTAAAGAAACTTCCGTTGTTGTTTAATATATCTGTACGGAATTCATTTAGTCTGTCTATTACTTTTTGTTTTTCGATCTGAGGAATCACAGGCTCAATAATAATCTGAGACACTTCGAGCTCAATCCCGAAAATTGGCAATGAATCTTTAGGTATTTTTTTGAAAAACGTACGAACCTCTTCAGGAGTTATTTCTACCTCATCTGTAAGTTTTCTTTTCATACCTTCTGTAAGCTTGTTAGTTCTTGTGATTAGTTCTAACTCAGCACGGAAGTCATCTTCGCTTTTTTTACGGTAATATTCTAGAACCTTAGACATCGAACCCATATTTTTTACTAAATATTCGATGTTGTTTTCCATAATGGCTCTTACTTCTTCATCATTAACAATAACAGAATCCTGAACGGCATGATGAGCATAAAATTTATCTTCCATCAACATTCCTAAGATTTCACAACGCTTGATGCCTTCGACATTTACCCCTCTGGATTTAATTTCTAAATAGGTTTTATCGATATCGGAATCCAACACCACATAATCACCCACAACAGCCACCACTCCATCAACTCTTTTTTGAGCAAAAGTAGTTGTAGATAACAACAAGGCTGTTGCAAAAATTCCGATAAACTTACTTGTATATTTCATATTTCTTGTTTTTAAAAGCATCTTCCGTTATTTCTTGTTCAATTTTTTTGATAAGCTCCATTTTTCGTTTGTTGAGAATAATCTGTCTGATGGTCGGAGCAATATATTCTAACGGGGAAATTTCATTTTTATTCAAAACAGATTTGATTTTCAAAAAATAAACGCTTACCGAATCTGTATGCTCATACTTCTTGCCTACTTGCAAGTAATCGCTGATATTCTCTGAATTGATAAACCCGATTCGTTGAGCAATCTGATTGGCATCTACCCAAATCGAATCATTTAGAGCTGCACTTTTGAGTTGCATCACGTGAGTTTCCCAAAAGGCCTCGTCATTTTTTTTAGGGTTAAAAAACTTCTCTTTAAACTGAGCCAGTTTCTGATGTCCTTTCGGAACTTGGATATAACTCAATCGGGCTAAGATTGCATCATTTTTGAAGTTTTCTTTGTTCAGGTCATAATACTGTTTTATCTCTGTATTCGAAATCACAGTATCAATTCGAGTTTTTACTAATTGCTCGATATAAGCCTTTGTGTAAAGGTCAATTTTATATTGCTGAACGAGTTTATCAAACTCTTCTTTTTGCTTTTGATCTAAATTGATTTCGGCTGCACTTGTGAGTAATTTCTGAGTTGCCCATCGCTCAACATAGGTTTTGACAATATTTAAACTATCGTCTTTTGATGTACCTTCCGGAACCAGATTTTTGATATCTTCTTTATATAAATAGCTATCTCCAGCACGAGCAACAGCATCTTGCTGCAAATCTTTTTTAAAGAAATCACAGGAAGTAATACTCAAACCAAGTATTGCTATATAACCTATTTTCAGAAATTTACTCAAGTATCAAAATTATTTATTCAGCTCTTTTTTTACTTTATTGAAAACCGTTGGCTTTACATCTACTTTGAATTCCTTTTTAAGTGTATCTACCCAGTTTTCTTCTAAAAATTGTTGGTAATCGCTGATTACTCTACCTCTGGCTTCGTCAAGTGTTTTTGTAGTTTCAGGGATAAATTCTGTTCCTTTAATCACATAATAATATCCACCTTGCTCATAAATTTCTGATACGCCTACAAAAGGTTTGTAGTCTTTTGGCAACGCATTGCTTGTAGATTCAAAGAAACCTTCATCGAGCATGATGTTTACTTTTGCATCAACATTTAGTTCTTTTTTGATGAAATCTATCTCTTTTCCTTGTTCAAAGAATGCTTTAGTTTGTGCTACAAAATCTCGGTTTACAGATGAAGCAACCACCGCATGAATACGTTGTTTCCATTTGTAATTCTCTTTGTTTTTTTCATAGAAAGCCTCTAGACCAACGGTGTCGTTCTGAGCTTTTTGCCAGATTTCTTTTTCCATCAAATCAAACAAAAGTAAACCTTCTTTGTATTCATCCATTACGTATCCGAAATCAGGAAATTCTCTTTCCAGATTTTCGTCATAATAAATATTGAGCTGAGCATTGATAAAGTTTTCTTGCAATAATTCTTTTGCTTTATCTATTGCCGTTACACGTTGCATTTCGTTTTGTTTTGACTTGATGAAGTTCAAAAACTCAATTCCGCTAACGTTTTTATCTTTATTTATCGTAAGTATCACTTTGTTGAAAGCATCTGTATTCTTAGGCAATTCAAAACTCTGACGATAGTACATAGAATCTATCAAAGACAAAGCTTGAGTAAATAATTTTTTGTCTGTCGTAGTTTTATATTTTTTGTGAAGTTTATTATTTAGCGATTCAGTAATTTTTTGAGAACGTTGGTCTTTTCTCAGTCTCGCTTCAATCTCTAGCTTTGATTCTTCAAAGGTTTTTACCGGATGTTTTTCGATCAATTTGATAATGTGATAACCAAACTCTGTCTCGATAGGTTTTGAATAAGAATTTGGTTTGGTTAGAGCAAAAGCTTCATTTTCGAATATTTCAGAAGCTAATTGTCCGGAACCAAAACGAGACAAAACACCACCTTTTTGAGCAGTTGCTGCATCTTCAGAGAATTGTCTTGCCAATTCTTCGAAGCTTTCGCCTTGTTCTATTTTTTTGTAAATGTCATTGATTTTCTCGGATGCTTCTTTAGCCTTTTGAGCGTCTTTAGGCTTGTTGAGCATGATGTGAGCTACGGTTAGTTCGCCTCTGTTTTCTCTAGTATCTTCAACTTTAATTAAATGATAGCCAAATCGTGTACGAACCGGTTCTGAAACCGCTCCTTTTGGAGTGTTATAAGCAGCTGTCTCAAACGGATAAACCATTCTGAAAACAGAAAAATAGCCTAGTTCACCTTTATTTTCTTTAGCCGAAGGATCTTCAGATAGTTGTTTTGCCAACTCTCCGAAATCTTCTCCTTTGTCTAATCTTGCTTTAATTGCTTTGATTTTGTCCAAAGCTTTGTGTTCGTCTTCTTCTGAGGCGTTTTCGTCAACCAAAACCAAAATGTGAGAAGCTTTGATTTCTTTTAAAGAACGGTTATAGGCTTCTCTGATGAGTTCATCTGTAACCTGAGTATCAGTAAGGTAGTTTTTAGAAAGTTGTTTTCTATAGGTCTGTAATTCAGCTTGGTAGTTTTTACCTTTATCCAAATCCAGTTTGTGAGCTTTGGCAACTTTCATTTTGTAAGCCACATACAAATCCAGATAAGTGTCTAGATTTTTCTGGGATTCGTCTTTTACTAAATCTAAATTTTTGTTGTAAATCCTGATAAATTCATCTGTATAATAAGGTTTTTGATCAATAGTGAACAATACCTCCTTTTTCATCTGAGCAAACGATGAAAGACCTAAAAAACAAGTTAGGGCAATTCCAAAAAATTTATTTCGGTTCATTTTTAAATATTTAAACGATTCGCAAAATTAACAATTCACAACTACTGCACAACTGTTGCTAGTAGTATTAACAAAAAATTTAGTCTATTATTCTCTTACATAGACAAAAAAGCAAATTTAAAGCTTGCTTGAGAAATCTCCTAGAAAAATAAAGTCGTAAAACCAGTGTGATTTTACGACTTTACAAATTTACTAATTATATTCTTATTGCTTATCTAAAGGCCTTTTATTAGCTATAAAAAAATTCTCTCTCTTGAGCCATATCATATTGATAAGTCCCATTATAATTCCGGTTAAAACAGCTGTTAATAGTGATTTTAACAGCAGTAGATACAAACTCTTAGTGGAGTAGTCTATTTCAAATAAACCTCTTACTAAAAAAAACACGAATACGATCGTAAAAACCAAATAAAAGGTTTTTTGGAAATAATAGGTATTTGTCTTTTTCATATTTAATCTTTTTTA